>JAGGWF010000110.1 GCA_021157685.1 Planctomycetota bacterium
ATTGAACACCTCTCCGCCAAACTCAAACCCATTTCCAGCCACAGCAAGCTGGATGACCTGCCCGGCATCCTGACCGCGGTTGATGGGACGTTAATCCCGGCGTTGTCCAAAATGACCTGGGCCTTATGGAAAACCGACCGGCAGGCGGTCAAAGCGCACGCGCACTTTGACTTACAAAAGCATGTGCCGGTTAAAATAACCATCACCCATGGCAATGGAAACGAAAAACAAGTCTTAGCCGATGAGCTTGAGCCCGGCCGTATTTATGTTAAAGACCGGGGCTACGCCGGTTATGCCCTGTTCCAGCAGATTTTGGACAGCCAAAGCTCCTTTGTGTGCCGCCTTCAGGATAAGGCGGCTTATGACCTGCTGGAGGAATATGAACTGACCGATGACGCTAAAGACGCCGGGATCGTATTCGACCGAAAGGTTCGCTTAGGCAGCAATGCAAAAACCAAGAAACAACTATCGGTTCCGGTTCGTTTGATTGCGATAAAATGTACCCCTCATATAAAGCGGGCCAAGACCGGACGAGGCGGCCCTGAACAGGGCGAAACACTGTTAGTCGCAACAGACCGGTTTGACTTTGAGGCCGATGTCATCGCATTGATCTTCAAGCACCGCTGGGTGATTGAAATCTTCTTCCGGTTTTTTAAGCATGTGTTGAGTTGTCGGCATCTGTTGAGCCACTGCGAAAACGGCATTGAGTTGCAAACATATGCGGCGATCATCGCCTGTATGCTCATTGCTCTCTGGACGGGCCGAAAGCCGACGCTGCGGACCTACGAGATGCTGTGCTGGTATTTTACCGGCATGGCCGACGAGAAGGAACTGCTGGCTCACATCGCCAAACTTCAAAAACAGGATTAACCTCGCCAGGGCCGGTTGCAACCGTAATCAGGCCGCGGTTGATGTTGCGCGAAAATAACTTGCCCATTACCTCAGCAACCGATAAACTACCGCAACTACCACGAACGCGATATGAAATTGATAAAGAGCAAATGCAGTGCCGAACAGGATTGTGACGGTCTATCCTAACTTCAGCTTGTCCGGAATTTTTAATTCTCGCCGTGGGAGCGAGAATAATTTTCGCTGATCAGATGAATTTCAAGTTTTCAATTGTTCCTCGGTATGGTATAGTTCTGTGGTTAAAATGCACAATTTTGGGCATTACCAGCGCACTTGACAGCGGTCCGATAGCTGGAAGATGGCATTTCGGCTCTAATTTGCCATCTTTATTGCAGACTGAACATAATTTTATGAAGAGGTGACGATGTCCTATACAATAGGTCTTGACTACGGTACTAATTCAGTAAGATGTTTAATTGTGGACACCCATGACGGTGCGGAACTGGCCACCAGCGTTTATCATTATCCCACCGGTCAGGCGGGCATTATTATTGACCCAAGTGACCATAATGTTGCACGCCAGAACCCAGCCGATTACATTGAGGGTCTTGAAGTAACTGTCAAAGAGGCCATCGCAGCTGCCCAAAAAGCCGATGCTGATTTTGATGCGTCAAATGTCATTGGCATCGGTGTTGACACCACCGGCTCGACACCTTTGCCGGTTGATAAAGACGGCACCCCGCTCGGCTTGCTCGATGCGTTTAAAGATAATCCCAATGCGATGGCCTGGCTGTGGAAGGACCACACCGGATACGCGGAGGCTTCTGAGATCACTGAACTGGCGGCGGCGGTCCATCCCGAATACCTTGCCAAGTGCGGCGGAACCTATTCGTCTGAATGGTTCTTTAGCAAGGTACTGCGTTGTTTACGAATTGACGCAGCGGTCTTCGATGCGGCCTATACCTGGGTTGAACATGCCGATTATATGACCGCGATTTTAACCGGCACGACCCGTCCTGAAGACATCAAGCGCTGCCGATGTGCCGCTGGCCACAAGGCGATGTTTAATGACGCCTGGGGCGGGTATCCGGCGAAGGACTTTCTTGCCAAGTTGGATCCCAAGCTCGGTGAACTTCGCCAGACCCTGAGCGATCAAACCTATGCGATCGATACCGCCGCGGGCAATTTAACAAGCCAGTGGGCGGACAAGCTGGGTCTTAAAGAGGGCATCCCTGTTGCTATGGGTGCCTTTGATGCTCATTTGGGTGCGGTGGGGTCCGGGATCAAAGAGGGCACCGTTGTTAAGATCATCGGTACAAGCACCTGCGACATGGTCGTTTGTCCGGAGAGTTCTGAGTTGGCCGATGTGCCGGGTATTTGCGGGATGGTCAATGGCTCTATTTTGCCGGGTTTCCTGGGGCTTGAGGCGGGGCAATCAGCGGTCGGCGATATATTCAACTGGTTTGTCAATTATATCCAGCCCGGCGGTAAAGATGACGGCTCGCACGAAGCACTGACCGAACGGGCCGCGAAGTTAAAGCCTGGCCAATCCGGCTTGCTGGCTTTGGACTGGAACAATGGGAATCGAACCATACTGGTCGATCAGAGATTAACCGGGCTTTTGCTCGGCCAGACGCTCCATACAAAACCGGAAGAAATTTACAGAGCGTTGATCGAGGCGACGGCTTTTGGCGCGCTGGCGATCATTAATCGCTTTGACGAATACGGCGTCAAGATTGATGCGGTTGTTAATTGCGGCGGTATTGCCGAAAAGAATCCGATGCTGATGCAGATTTATGCGGATATCACCGGACGGGAAATGGCCGTCTCGCGATCCTCGCAGACTTGCGCTCTCGGTTCCGCGATTGCGGCCTCTGTAGTGGCGGGCAAGGCCAACGGTGGCCATGACGATTTTGCGGATGCCCAGAAAGCGATGACCGGCGTTAAGAAAATCACCTACAAACCCATCGCTGAAAACCAGCAGACCTACCAGCAACTTTATAAGTTATACAAACAGCTTTACGATGCATTCGGTACAAAAGAATATAGCGGCAATCTTGATAATATCATGAAAGATTTGCTTGAGATAAAAGAAAGAGTCAATTCATAAGATCAGGAGACAAAGACCATGGCTAAAATAATGAAAGCTGACAAATTACCCGCCATCACCAACGCCAGCCCAAAGGTTCCGGTCATCGGCGTGTTTGGTCCGTGCGACCCGAGAATCGATGAACAAAGCCGAAAGCGTGCTCAGAATATCATTGGCCTGGTTGCGAATGCCATTAGCGGCCAGGTGATGCTGCCGGACAAAACGGCTGTCCCCGTAGTCTATTCTGATGTTCTCGTGGATAGTGAGGCGCAGGCGGATGTCGTGGCCCAGCAGTTTCGTCAGGCCGGTGTTGATATTCTTGTTTGTGCCCCGGATACTTGGGCGTTTCCGCAATTGACGACGATCTCACTGCTGCAGCAGTTTTCTAAAGACACACCGATCAACATCACCTGTGGCAACAGCGGCCCCAAGCCCGGTGTTGTCTATGCACACGCTCTGGCTGGCGCCATCAGTCAGTACGGCAAAATGGTGACACTGAATGTAGGCAACTGGCCGGATACCGGCATGAAACCGAAAATGAGCGCTGCGACTGAAACGGCATTGGTGAATTGGTGTTACGCTGCCGTAACGACGATGGTTCTCAAAGGCAGACGGGTCGTGATCTTCGGACACGATTCGATGGGCATGGAAACGGCCCTGGCTCATATTCTCCCGACACGCAATACATTCGGGCTGGAAATTACCCGCCTGGATATGAAGTTGCTGGCCGATATGCTCAAAAAGGGTGCTTATAACAAGAAAGAATTGAAAGAACTTCGCGGTTGGATCGATGGCCATCTTGGCAAGCGGTTGAAGCTGAAAACAGACGCCGACAGCAAACGGTTTGATCAGTCTTTGGCGATGTACCTGATTAACCGGGATCTGATGAAAGACCTCAATGCCATTGGCGGCGGTTTTATGAGCCAGTTGGAATGGGGCAGTGATCTCCGGGGAACCCCGTTGCCGGTCGCTGATGCGATGGAGTCGTTGTTCAACAGTACATTCGACCATAACGGGCCCAAGGCCCCGCTGCCCTATGCAACCGAGGCGGATGTGCAGGGCTTGCTGACGATGCTGTTCTTCACCTATTTGTCTGGCGGCAATCCTCCGCTGTTTATGGACTTCCGAAAAGTATGGGAAGGGTGGGAGATCAAGGCACTGGCGAAGAAGCTTGGTGTGAAAGTGAATCCTCGTGCTGATTACATCAAGAAGGGTCTGGTCGACGGCGACAATTCCGGCAGTGCTTCATTTGATTGGGCCGGTAAACCGGGCACCAGCGTCAAGCAGCTTATGAGTCGGATCTCAATGCCCCTGGCGGATGAGTGCTATTTCCCGGGCGGTGGTAACAGCGTCACCTTTATGACCCCGTCCGGAATCGAGGGGATTGCAGGTCGAATGGCCTACAGCGCCCTGAATAATAAATTCAGCCTGATCTGGGACGAGGCCTACAGTACATCGGTTCCCATGAAGCTTGGTAATGCGATGTGTGATTTGACGACGCCGACATGGCCGCATACATTTGTCGTGCCGAAATATGCCAGCATGGTTGAGTATAAACAGTATGCTCCCGCGAATCACCTGCATATGACATGGGATTTGCCGGTGGCGAGACTGCAGCACTGGATGGACTTAACGGGCGTGCTGAATGTCACTCCCTGGGCGGCCAGGCCGAAGTTCGTTGAAGGTGTTGACAGGCCCCAACCCTTAATTCACCTGCTCAATGGTGGTGAGGATCATTATAAAAACATATAGTGTTGAAAGGATGAGAAATATGCGAGGACAGGTTCTTTTAGTATTAACTCTATCAGGATGCGTTGCTTTGAGTGGTTGTGTAAATAACAAAGGATTTCGGATTGAATCCCAGGAAAAAACAAGGCAGCTGTTTTTGAACGATGAAAAATTAGCTGCTTTCACAATGCCTGAAATAGCGGGAGCGCCTCCTGAGAAAGTGACCCTTACCGATGCGGGTGACGGCTGGCATCATGTGTTGATGTCATGGAATCTGGATCGCGATGTCAAGCAAGATGAATTGTCGGTTGAGTTTTCATTGGGGTTTGAGCCGGATTTTTGGTGGGCGCCTCATCTGGCACCGAACGATGGCGATTGTATTGCCCAGCATGTTTTTCGTTCACCGGCGATTATTGCTTCCAAAGGTCGTGACACGCTGGTGATGGTTCCGGATATTGGACTCTGCGGTAAAGATGCTTCGACTCCCTGGTTTATGGATTACGATGCGCGTAAGAATAAGATCTGGCTGGGGATGTCCAAAACGAATATATGGACGCATGTGGGTTACAGGAGGGCATCCGGGATGGTCTTGCCGGCAGGGGAAATCACTTTGGGGTTTTATGTTACGGCGTATGCCGACGAGAATGAAGTTCCCAACCCCTGGGAGAAGGTCTCGGGCTTTTTTTGGGAGCGTTATGCCCGTCCGTTGTATCAACAGGGCCAGCCGGTGTCCGCTCCATTGGACCGTTATGTAGAGCATACTTACAACTGGGCATTTGACTCATGGAAAGAGTCTGTCTGGCAGGAGTTTGAGATTGACGGCAAGCGAGTCGGGGCCCCCCAGTTTATTGTTAATTTTTCGCAGTCCCCGAATTATCCGGGCCAATGGCACCAGCGTGAATTCCTGTCGATCTGGAACCAAGCGTGGTTTTCATCCCTGCGAAGTGCCAGCGGTTTGGCCCGCTGGGCTCAGAAAACAAATAACGCGGACCTGCTGGAAAAAGCCAACCTGACAAAAGAATTAGCCCTGGCCGCTCCGTTTAAGGAAGGGATTTTCTCCTCTGTTATAGGAACAGACTCAATTAAAGTTGAGATTGATGGAAAAAAGGTCGTTCGCCACAAAGGCTGGGATGAATCATACTGGATCAATTCGAATCGTTGTCCCAGGAATTATGGGATTTCGGCTCGCTGGTATCATGTCCTTGATGCCAGCTGGACATCATTCTTAATGTTGCGATGGCACGAAGAAATCGAAGCTGATCCGCGTTTGCTCGATTTTTGTATCACCTATGCAGACTACCTGCTTACCTTGCAGGACGCAAAGGGCTATTTCCCCGGATGGCTGCACCCGGACACGCTGGAGCCAGCTGAGATCATGGCACAGACTCCTGAGACAAGCATGAGTGTGACTTTTTTGCTGAAGCTTACCGAAATAACCAAGGATGAAAAATACAGTGATGCCGCTCTAAAGGCGATGGATGTTGTGATCCGTGAGGTCATTCCGCAGGGTCGCTGGGAAGATTTTGAGACCTATTGGTCATGCTGCGGCTATGGAAACCAGGATCATATTGGCAAAAAATATAGCCGCAACGATATGTTTAAGCAGAACACCTTTTCAATGTATTGGACTGCCGAGGCCTTGCTGGAAGCGTATCGGACAACAGGCAGGAAAGATTACCTCCAATGGGGCTGCCGGACACTGGATGAGTTGTCGATGGCGCAGCAGGTATGGCAGCCGCCATTTATTTATGTGCCGGCGCTAGGCGGGTTTGGTGTGATGAATTTCGATGGCGAGTGGAACGATTCCCGGCAGACTTTATTTGCTGAACTGTTTATGGATTATTATACAGAAACAGGCGACGAAGATTTGTTTGAGCGTGGCATTTGTGCGCTTAAAGCGGGCTTTATCATGATGTATTGTCCCGAGAATGCGAAAGTTAAGAAGCTTTGGGAAAAAGTATACACTTTCTTTGGGCCGGAGGACTATGGTTTTACCATGGAAAATTACGGTCATATTGGCGCGACCAGTCCCGATGGAGGGGGAATGGGCAGCTTCACCATTTATGATTGGGGTAATGGGGCCGCCTCGGAAGCTCGTAACAGGATTTATGACCATTACGGCGATGTTTATATTGACAGGCATCGTAAGCAGAGCTTTGGGCTTGATAGTGTGTCAGCGGAGCTCAATGGCCGTAAGGTAACACTGGAAAATAGAACGGATACGCCCCGGGACATTAAGATTGTTTTTGAAGACGGTTCTTCGAAAGAAGTACGGCTTGAAAAGATCCTTGAATTGAAATTTTAGACTCAGGGTGCGATGGTTGCCTATAGACGGTGCATTAGAGATTAAAAAGGAAATTGTTAAAAAAAATTGATACACATGGCATCACCCCTTGATCAAAACGCAACATCTTGTTTGCTCAACATGCAGAACATCTTCAAGAGTTTCGGCTCTGTGGATGTTCTTATGGATGTCAACTTTGACTTATATCCCGGCGAAGTCCATATCCTTGCTGGTGAAAATGGTGCGGGTAAAAGTACGCTCATAAAAATCCTTGGCGGTGTCTATACGGACGGCTCAGGTTCGATGGTCGTCAACGACAAGGAGGTTGATTTCAAATCGGTGCAGGACGCAACCTCGGCGGGAATATCAATCATCCATCAGGAGCTTTCGTTGATCGGCCCATTGAGCGTCTGGGAAAATATCTTTCTCGGTAAGGAAAAAAGCTCATACCAATGGCTGGACAAGTCACACATGGTCGACTATTCCAGAAAAATACTGGAAAAATTTGATCTTGACATCAATCCCAAACGAGCCGTTGATGAATTCTCAATCGGGATTCAACAAATGATCGAGATTGCCAAAGCGTTGGCATTCAATGCCAGGATCATCGTGATGGATGAGCCCACCAGCGCATTGACCGAGCCCGAGGTTAAAAAGCTTTTTAAGATCATCGAGCAACTGAAAGAACAGGGTTGCGGGATCGTGTATATCACCCATAAGATGGAAGAGATCTATAGCATCGCAGACCGAATAACTGTCTTAAGGGACGGTCAATACATCGGGACCGAAACCGCTGAAAATTTGCCTTCTGAAAAATTGATACAATGGATGGTCGGTCGGGAGCTTGACCAGCAGTTTCCCCGCCATGCCCCGCATGTTGGAGATACAGGGCTGCAGGTCACCGATCTCTTTGTGCCGGGAACCGCCACCAACCCGGCTCCACGGGTCAATCATGTTTCGTTCTCGGTGAAGGCGGGGGAGATACTGGGTATCGCAGGCCTGCAGGGATCCGGTAATAGTGAATTGCTTAACGGGATCTTCGGCACCTACGGAAAGAGTGCAAAAGGTTCCATCAAGATCGACGGGGCTGAATATATCCCGGATTCGCCAGCGGCGTCAATCCAAAGAGGACTGGCACTTCTTACCAATGACCGCAAGACCAATGGCCTTGTGATGGATTTAAATATTATTGAGAATGCAACGCTGGCCTCTCTGCCGGCCTATTCTCGCCGACTTTGGTTGAAACCGGCCGCCGAGAGCAAAGCCGCAAAGGATATAACGAAATCCCTGAGATTGAAAGCAGAGTCGCTGTATCAATATGTTGATGCTTTATCCGGCGGCAACCAGCAAAAAGTGGTGATGGCCAAATGGATACTGACACATCCTAAAGTGCTTTTGCTGGATGAACCGACGCGGGGTGTCGATATTGGCGCCAAACATGAGATCTATGAACTGATGAATCAGTGGACGAAGGACGGCATCGCGATTGTGCTGATCACCTCCGAAATGCCGGAGCTTTTGGCGATGAGTGACCGAATCATAGTGATGCATCGGGGTCAGGTTACGGCAGAATTTGACAGAGATAATGCCACACAGGAAAAAATATTAACCGCCGCTTTAGGCGAGAGGAAAACCGCATGAGTCAATTATTAAAGAGCCCGAAGTCTTCCTGGCTGACCTCCCCGACAACACGTGCGTTGGGGGCGCTTGTCATTGTTTTTGTGATCGGTTTGATCTTCAACGCCGACGGGGCATTTCTAAAATGGGGAACACACCGTGACATGCTTCGGGCCGTGTCGGTTTATGGTCTTTTGGCGTGCGGTATGACCTTGGTGATCATCACCGGCGGTATCGATCTTTCGGTCGGCTCGATACTGGGTATTTCGGCGGTTTCATTTTCGCTTTTCTGTATTCATTTTTCCTGGCCGTTCTATATTGCAATCATAGTGTGTTTATTGATTGGGTTGGCCTGTGGGGCTGCTTCGGGGCTGATTATTTCGAGATTTAATATCCAGCCCTTTATTGCCACTTTGGCTATGATGGTCTTTGCGCGAGGTCTTGCAAAATGGATATCCGGCGGGCAGAAAATATCGACCGCCGTTCAACAGGCCGACGGGACCTATGAATATGTTCCGGAGCCGGCGGTGTTCAATTTTATCAATTCGAAAATTCTGTGGGACAATATCTCGGTTGTGACGGTCATCTTTTTGGTCTGCCTGTTGATCACCGCTATCCTTCTGGCCAAACTTCGCCTGGGGCGGTATCTCTACGCCATCGGCGGCAATGAAGAAGCCGCTCGGTTGTCAGGTGTGCCGGTCAACGCGATCAAGGTACTCGCCTATGCAATGAGTGGGCTTTTTTGTGCGGTCGCCGGTATCTGTCAGGCATCGCAGGAACTTCAGGGTGACCCGGAAGCGGGCTTTACCTATGAACTTTCTGCGATTGCCATGGTCGTGATCGGGGGCACCACCCTTCGCGGCGGCAGGGGCGGAATAGGGTTGACGCTTTTGGGGGTACTAATCATCGGCTACCTTGAAAAAATATTGAGTATCAATGCGGTTGGTGAAGACAAGAGGTTGATGCTGACCGGGGCGATTATTGTTGGGGCGGTTCTGTTGCAAAAAACGAAAAAATAAAGGAAAGGAATTCAAATGAGAGATTTAGCTAAACAGTTAGTGATGTTGGTTCTTGTAGCGGCACTCTGTCTGACCGGTTGCGGGAAAAAAGAAGACACTTCCTCAACGGCAAAATGGACGATCGGTATGAGCCAGTGCAATCTGGGTGAACCGTGGCGTGTCCAGATGAATGCGGATGTCAGGAATGCCGCCGATCAACATGATGATATAAAAGTGATCTTCAAGGACGCACAGAATGACACCTTGAAGCAACGCTCTCAAATGGAAGAATTCATCAGTGCGGGTGTAGACCTTATTATTGTGTCGCCTAAAGAGGCGGTCCCATTGACACCGGTGGTCGCACAGGCCTATCAAAAAGGAATCCCTGTGATCGTTCTGGACAGGCGGGTCCTTGGCGAAAAATATACCTGTTTCATCGGCGCCGACAATAAAAAAATTGGCAAAGCGGCGGGTCAATGGATCGTTGAAAAACTTGGCGGAAAAGGAACAGTTATTGAGCTTAAAGGCCTGATGACATCCACTCCCGGCCAGGACCGACACACGGGCTTTCGTGAGGGGATCAAAGGTGCGAACCTTGAGATTATTTTCGAGGCGGATATGAAATGGCTTGAGCCGAACGCCAGAAAAGAAATGGAATCGGCTTTGGCACGCTTTGAGACGATCGATCTGGTGTACGCTCACAATGACCCGGGCGCACACGGTGCCTACCTGGCCGCTAAAGCCGCCGGGAGAGAAAAAGAGATTATGTTCGTAGGCATCGATGCCCTTTCACAAGAAGGACGGGCCTATGTGGCCCAGGGGGTCTTAGCCGCAAGTTTTGAGTATCCTACCGGCGGCAAAAAGGCCATTGAGGCAGCGTTGGAGATTTTGAATGGCCAGACTGTTGAAAAAGAAATTGTTCTTGACTCAAGGGTTTTCACAGAGGAAAATATCAATGATGGTGGAGAGCTTTTGGGCCAATAGTCTGTTGGCGGCTATTGACAGATGAGAAGTTCGGATGTCTCAAGTCAATCAACAACCACCAGTAGAACTGGTGGTTGTTGATTCCGAAACAAATTCAAAATGACAATGAAGAAAACTCAAAACACCTGATGAACAGAAACGGCTGTTTTTGTTTTGAAATTAGGATTTTGGTCATTCGATAGTGTTTAGAATTTCGGATTTAGTACTTCGGATTTCAGCGTGATTTTGTAATAAATCGCGCTATAGTATTAGATGCATCAATTATTTGACAATGATTGTATGGCCGTTAGGATAGGTTCCATTGGAGTCTGGTTGACTCAGACCGGGTCTGGTCAGGTACACAGATATGAAATCCAACGCCCAAAACATAAAATTACCAAACGAACCCATTTTGTGGAATAGGTAAAAGAGCACGACTGAAATTTGTTACCATTGAAAATCGATGTTTAGCTGTAAAAAACGCGAAATAACCAAACGAACCCATTTTTCAGTAAATATAAATTGTTTAGCATTGTTAAGTGATTACTATTACATAAGTATTAAGACCTGGAAGACAGTGGCTTGCAATAACCGGCTAAGAGCATTAGAGTACAGGACTTATGATAAATAAATAGACATGATTAACCAACTTATTTGGATGAGAGCCTAAAATGCTGAAAAATATACCATGCATTCTCAGTCCCGAACTACTCAAAATCCTCATGGAAATGGGCCATGGCGATGAAATCGTCATCGCCGATGGGAACTTTCCAAGTGCCTCCATCGCTCAAAAGCTGATTCGTCTGGACGGACACGGCGTGTCTCCCATTTTAGAGGCGATCCTGAAGTTGTTTCCATTGGATCCGTATGTCGAAAAGGCCGTCGGATTGATGCAGTTGGTTCCCGGTGATACCGTTGAGACTCCCATTTGGGATGAGTATCGTATGATACTCGAGGCCAGCGATGAGAGCGAGAAATTTGATGATTTTGAATACATCGAACGCGCCACTTTTTACGAAAGAGCGAAAAAGGCCTATGCGGTGGTTGCGACAAGCGAACCGGCGCTGTATGCGAATGTGGTTCTGAAAAAGGGATGTGTTTAAGCTTTATTGAGAGTTGAGATAAGGAATGGATATGAATAAAAAGAGTCTCTCGTTTTTTATTGTTGGCGTTTTTGTCGGTCTGATTATTTCCATTGGTGGTTTTTCGTGGTACGTTCGCAGCTGCGGTGTTTCCGGCGGTGCTGATGGCGGGAAAACCATTCTGAAACTGGGGCACGGCTTAGACCCCTCCCACCCGGTGCACAAGGCGATGCTTTATATGGCCCAGCGCCTGGAAGAAAAATCAGGCGGCACGGTCGAGTTGCAGATTAGCCCCGGCGGAGTACTCGGTTCCGAGACCGAAAGCATCGAGTTGCTTCAGCGTGGGGCTTTGGCGATGACCAAAGTGTCGGCTTCTCCGATGGAGGGGTTCATTCCGGAGATGGCGGTATTCAGCTTGCCCTATATTTTCCGCAGCGAGGGCCATTTCTGGAATGTGCTGACAAGTCCGTTGGGAAAGAACTTACTGTTGATGGGTGAAGAAGCGGGATTAAGAGGCCTGTGTTACTATGATTCCGGGAGTCGGAACTTTTATTCGATTCACAAACCTATTCAGTCACCCGATGACCTTAAGGGGATGAAAATTCGTGTTATGAAAAGCCCGACGGCAATGGATATGATCGAGGCCATGGGCGGTTCGCCTACACCGATTCCGTGGGGTGAGTTGTATACGGCCCTCCAGCAAAAGATGGTCGATGGTGCCGAAAACAATCCACCCAGCTTTTACACCAATCGGCATTTTGAAGTCTGCAAATATTTTTCTTTTGATGAGCACACCCGAATTCCGGATATTTTGCTGATGAGCGCAAAAGTCTGGAACAGTCTGTCCCCGCAGATTCAGCAGTGGGTGCAGGAAGCGGCTGACGAATCCTCCGTCTTTCAGCGGAAACTCTGGAAAGAAAAAACCGATGAGGCGATCGCCGCCGTCAAGGAGGAAGGGGTCGAGATATTCTACCCGGACAAGGAACCGTTCATGAAGAAAGTGGCTCCGATGCTGGAAAAATATGATGGCACGCCGGTCGGTGACATCTTAACTCAGATCAGGGAAATTGAATAACCATGTTGAAGCTGCTGATTTTCACAAAAAAAGGTTTGACTAAACTACTCGAACTGGCGGTCATTCTGGTCATGGCGATTCTTGTACTGGATGTTCTGTGGGGTGTTTTTTCACGCTATGTACTTGGGGCGCAGAGTCGCTGGACAGAGGAGTTGGCAACCTTTTTGTTGGTCTGGGTTTCGCTGCTGGGTGCCAGTGTTGCGTTTGCCTCTAAATCGCATCTCGGTGTTGATTACTTTGTCGGGAAACTGGACCCGCAGGCGAGATCGCTCGTTGAAGTGGCGGCCAATATTCTCGTTGCGTTTTTTGCAGTCGCTGCTTTTATCTGGGGCGGTTCTGTTCTTGCCAGAGAGACCCTCGCTGCCAATCAGATTTCTCCGGCGATGGGGATTAAGGTTGGCTATGTCTATTTAGCGGTGCCAATCAGCGGGGTCTTTATTGTTATCTTTGCGATAGAAACAATCGCTGAGATTCTTAGCGGCAAACGCAAATTTACCGAAGAGGAGAAATAGTCCGTGGAAGAACAGGTCTTGATTCTGATAACCAGTTTTGTCGTTCTATTGTTAATGAATGTGCCGATTGCTATCTGCATCGGCCTGTCAACCCTCTTAACATTCTACTCCATCGGCGACATCCCGACCGGCCCGATCGTGGCCCAGCGTGTTTCCATGGGCATTGCCAGCTTTCCGCTGTTGGCGATTCCATTTTTTATCCTGTCCGGCATTCTGATGGGCGAAGGCGGCATGGCCCGACGCTTGATCCATTTTGCAGGATCCGTTGTTGGCTGGCTGACGGGGGGGCTAAGCTATGTCAACACGCTGACCTGTATGATGTTCGGATCGATTTCCGGTTCGGCGGCGGCGGCGGTCTCTTCCGTCGGTGGTTTTATGATTCCGGAAATGAATAAGCAGGGCTACAGCAAGTCCTTTAATGTGGCGGTGACGACCACGGCGGCCACGACCGGCCTGTTGATTCCGCCCAGCAATGTTATGATTGTTTACGCGGTGGTGGCCGGCAATGTCTCCGTTGCGGCGATGTTTATGGCGGGTATTCTTCCGGGCATTCTCGTCGGTCTTGCCATTATGCTCGTTTGTGGTGTTATTAGTTATATAAGGGGTTATGGTAAATCCGATGCGACATCGATAAAACGAATCACGAAAGCGTTTTTTGAGGCCCTCCCGTCGCTACTGCTGGTGGTGATCGTACTGGGCGGGATCTTGGGGGGGGTCTTCTCGGCGACAGAGGCGTCTGCGATTGCCGTTGCATATGCGTTTATCCTGGCGGTTTGTTTCTATCGCGAGGTCAAAATCAAAGACCTGCCGCGAATTCTTTTGCTGGGCGGCAAGACGACGGCCATTGTGATGCTGCTGGTGGGATGCAGTCAGGCGATGAGTTGGATTCTGACCTACGAGAACATTCCGCAGTCCGTCAGCGCCGCGTTGTTGGCCATTTCGGATAATCGGATCGTGATTTTTGTTATTATCAATATCCTGTTATTGGTCGTGGGCACATTTATGGATATGACGCCGGCGGTATTGATCTTTACCCCGATTCTTCTTCCGGTGGTTACTGAACTGGGCATGAATCCTGTTCATTTTGGCATTATGCTGATCGCCAATCTCTGTATCGGTCTCTGTACGCCGCCGGTTGGTACCTGCCTGTTTATTGGCTGCGGTGTTGGACATACCTCCATTGCTA
>JAGGWF010000206.1 GCA_021157685.1 Planctomycetota bacterium
AACGAGGTTTTTCTATGAAGGTATTGTTAATTCGTCCGCCGCACGAGCATATGATAAGGACAAATGTGCCCAAATCGGTCGATGAGGAGACAGGGGCCTATCCGCCTTTGGGGCTTTTGTATGTAGCGGCCGGGCTGAAAGAGTGGTGCAATGCTGAGGTTAAGCTTCTTGACGCACCGGCACTGAGACTTAATCAGAAAGCGATAGGAGATTTTGTCTCAGAGTTTATGCCGGACATTGTGGGCATACAGGCAATGACATTTACAGTCGTTGATGCGATACAAACCGTTCAGACCGTAAAGACTGCCTGTCCTAATGCCCATACCAGTCTTGGCGGTCCGCATGTCAATCTGTACCCCAAAGAGACGCTTCGTATTGACGGAGTGGATTCGATCATTCTCGGCGAAGGAGAGAGGGTGTTTGCTGATATGGTTAACGCCATCGCTGAAAAAGCTGATATCGCACAGGTGCAGGGGGTGGCCATTTTAAGGAACGGTGAAGTTAAAAGCAACGGTCCAAGAGAACTGGAGAGCCATCTTGATGACCTTCCGCAGCCGGACAGAGATATTATCGATACAGGAATCTACTGGTCTGTGCTGGCCAAGAGCAACCCCGTTACTACGATGATGACCAGCCGAGGTTGCCCGATGAAATGTATCTTCTGTGACAGGCCCCATCTTGGCAAAAGTTTTCGTTATCGAAGCGCCAAGAGCGTTGTTGATGAGATGGAAGATTGCCAAAAACGCAACATCAACGAGTTGTTTCTCTATGATGACACTTTCACGATAAAACGCGAGCGGGTCTTTGAGATATGCGATGAAATTGTACGGCGGGGGCTGAATGTCGGCTGGGATGTGCGTGCCCGGGCCAATACCCTTGACGCCGATGTGGTCAGAGCCATGAAGCGGGCCGGCGTGACACGGGTTCATATCGGGGTGGAAAGCGGAAGCGAAAGAATTCTTAAAGTGATAAAAAAAGGCATCACCGTTGAGCAAGCTTATAAAGCATTTGAGCTTTGCAGGAAATTCGGCTTGACGAGTTTGTCCTATTTCATGCTGGGTAATCCCACAGAAACCGAAGCAGACATTGAGATGACAATGCGGTTTATCCGAAAGTGTAAGGCGGATTACGCTCATATCGCCATCACAACACCTTTTCCGGGTACGGAGCTTTACAGGATGGGCCTTGAGCAGGGGCTTTTTGAGGAAGACTACTGGCAGAAGTTTGCCCAGAATCCCGATGAGAGTTTCAAGCCGCCGGCATGGACGGAAAATTTTACGCAGGATGAGCTTGAGCAGATGCGACAGAAGGCCTACAGGGCGTTTTATGCTCGACCGAGCCGGCTTATCCGTCAGGTTTTAGCGGTCCGCTCTTTTGAGGAATTCAGGAAAAAATTGAAGTTGGGCTTTGGCCTGCTGTTTGCGAAATAGCTTGTTTTGAGTCTTTTTTAGGATTGTATCGCCTAAAGAGGGAATCCATGACTAACAAAAACATTTATCTTAAAAAGCCGATACTTCAAAAAGGTGGTGATACTTTGCTTGGCCAACAAGCTTCTGAGGATCAATTTCGATTGACTCTTTATGATTACACCATAGCGCCGATTCTGTCGCTAATGGTCGCGGTCTGGGTCTTTGTGCATATAGGAACGGCTGTCAACTGGGACGATCTGCTGTATATGAGTTTGTCGCAGCACACCGTGCCGGAAGCATGGGTACTCAACCGCTATGGGCATATTTATCTCCAAAAGCTTTTTTTTCTGCTGGCCGGTGATTCAATAATCGGCGGACGAATCTTCTGGAGTTTTATCGTTTTAGGGACGGCTCTGTTAACATACTGGTCCACCAGACTTCTTGTCGGAAAAAAAGGATACATTTGCGGCGCCATTGCCGTGCCTATGGTTCTGATGCAGTCTGTATTCGGAAAAGATGCCGGCTGTACGCTGACCGATTTCACTGTCATGTTTCTGGTTATACTTACTGTTTTCATATACCTGCTCTTCCTGAACCATAAAGGCGGCAGGGGGCATTGGCTATTGATGGCCCTTGGACTCCTCTTCTTTTGGACAGTAAAAAGTAAGGAAGTTGGAATCTGCCTCGGTGTATTATTTTTGGGCCTCGGATTCAATAAAAAAGAAGACTGGAATATCCGCCAATTTATGAATGATCTAAAGTGGGTCATTGTTGGCATCGCAGCGGGCTGTGCCATTTTGATGCTCTTGGACTTGGTCTTTCTCGGTGACCTATTTTTCTCCGTCAGGCCTTCGAATATACAAGCGGTGTTAGGGTCTAACATTCATGAACCAAGCACAAAGGCGCTTTCGAGCCGAATCTCAATGTCATGGTACAGCTTTATGACCATGCGGCCGTTATTTGTTATCTTTTTGTTTTATCTGCTATCGGGTTGGAAGTCCCCTGCCGCAAACTTTAGTCTGCGACAGAAAGTAATATGGCTTTTCCCATTAGTTCTGATGATGTTTCTTACATTTGTCAGGACGGGCTTTTATCTGATCCCCAGGTACATGGCCCCATCGATACCGATCATGAGCATTTGGGCAAGCCAGTTTTTCTTTTTTGATATGGGGAAAATAAGAACAAAAGATGGACTTGCCCAAAAAAAAGCTCTCATTATGTGGTCCCTGGCCGCTTTAGCTTTAATCATTGCACTTGTGGTTGTTTCCAAGCAGCTTGACTGGGCCAAATATTACAAATTTACCGAACCCGTACTCGGGGCATTTGACCTCAGGTATAATAAGCTAAGATTGCCTCAACAGATACTTTATGTCCTTGTATTAATGCCGTTGTTTGTTACAGTGATTTTAATAACGACAACCTTAAGTAAGAAAAGAGGCCCCATCGCATTTTTTGTAATCTGGCTGAGTCTTTTTGTTCTTATTTTGTGCCCACTAAGCCATAACATTATGAAAATTGACCCGGGACCGGATGCCGGTTATATGAGCAATGCCATGAAAAGCAAGTTTCGATATGAACCGTTTAAAATATTCAAAGATGACATGACATTCAGCAAGGGTGATAAGGTTTTAATCTCAAAAGATATTCATTCTCGAAGTTGGTTTCTCGGCAGACGGGCTGACTCGCACTGCCACATGCTTAACATCTATTTCAATGAGCATTTTAATTACGATCAGGTTACGGACGGGACATTACAGGACATCGTTAAAGCCGATTATAATTATGCGATTATTACCGGAAAAGACTGGGCCAATATCCAAAAGAACAAGCTCGCTGCAAAGATCCAGAGTCGATATCAAATGAAAATATCGCAGCGTTTATCAATAAGATCGGGACCGATGCAGTTGATTCTTCTAAAAGATAAGCCACCTTTGCGCAACAATTAATCCCAAAAGGAAATAACAGATGAAGAAGTTTGCTTTGATTGGTGTTGGCGGATATATCGCTCCAAGGCATCTGAAGGCGATAAAAGAAACAGAAGGTGTCCTTGTCGCCGCCTTGGATAAAAGTGACTCGGTCGGCATTATTGACAGCTATTTCCCAGAGGCGGACTTTTTTACTGAGTTTGAACGGTTTGACCGCCATCTCGAAAAGCTTCGTCGGAAAAACGGAAAGCACATTGACTATGTTTCGATCTGCTCACCCAACTATCTTCACGACGCTCATGTTCGCTTTGCATTAAGAATCGGCGCTGATGCGATTTGTGAGAAGCCGCTCGTACTTAATCCGTGGAATGTTGACGCACTGGGGGATATCGCCAACGAAACCGGCCGAAAGATCCATACTATTTTACAGCTTCGTCTTCATCCGGCTATCAAAGAGCTTAAAGAAAAGGTCAGCCATTCACCTCAAAACAAGATTTATGACATCGATCTTACTTATATCACCATGCGGGGCCACTGGTACACCGCCTCCTGGAAAGGGGATGAGAAAAAATCCGGCGGCATCGTAACCAATATCGGGGTTCATTTTTTTGATATGCTTTGTTGGATTTTTGGCCCCGTCAAAAAAAATGTTGTCAATATCTATCAACCCCGCAGGTCTGCCGGAGTGCTTGAACTTGAAAGGGCAAGGGTACGATGGTTTCTGTCGTTAAACAAAGAAGATTTACCGATTGAGCCAAAAATTGATGAACCAAGAACCTATCGGTCGATCACCGTTGACGGCGAGGAGATCGAATTTTCCGGCGGCTTTGAAGACCTGCACACGGACAGCTATAAAGCGATCCTTTCCGGTAACGGCTTTGAGCTTTCTGATGTGAAACCGTCTATTGAGATCGTTTCTGAGATAAGGAAAAAACAAGCGGTCGGCTTAAACGGTAACTATCATCCCATGTTAAAC
>JAGGWF010000058.1 GCA_021157685.1 Planctomycetota bacterium
GATAAATATCCAAGATTTTTTTTCAAACACTGTAAAAACATTACAATGGTAAGTGTGAACCTGACCGCTGGGGTACAGCGGACGGGTGGGCGGGGTAATTTGGACTGACAATAAATGTTCTATGAGGGTGGCATGGTCAAGCTGTGCTTGGCCATGTCGAGACCTCACAACCGCCCCGAAATTCACAAACCGAACCCTCAAAACCGGTCTTCACGGACCGGCTTTTTTTATTTCCGCACTGGAAGTGCAAGGTAAGACACGGAATGACACGAAAAAAACTTCTGTGTATTTCAGTGCATTCCGTGATTGAAAAAATATTTGCGAAAAAGAAAAAAAGTATCACTTACAGGGTTGCACTTGCGGGGACCTGTGGTAGTTTGAATGATACCTAAACCGCTGGGGGAAAAAGCAGCGGGAAACGGAAACTCAAACCGAAAATGGGGGTTTGTATGAGTAGTGAAGAAGTAAAAACGGAAAACAGCAGCCAGGAAAAAACGACTGAAGCGAAAACTTATTCGGATGAGCAGTTCAAGGTAAATGTGGTAAGACTTTGATGTCATACGGGGAAAAATATGTTTTAAAACTGTTGGAAAATTCCAGATAATAAGGAAATGAGCAATAAATTATAGGTTTATGGTTCAACTCCAATAAAGTTGGTGGAAATTATCAACGCATAGGTTATAATGCTCAATATGAATTAATGTAGGACGATAAGTTATCAAGACCCAGAAGGTATATTTATTTGTGAAATCTCAGATGTATCAATTATTTGACAATTATCGTATGGCCGTTAGGATAGGTTCCATTGGAATCTGGTTGGCTCAGGCCGGGC
This sequence comes from Planctomycetota bacterium, assembly GCA_021157685.1. Lineage (GTDB taxonomy): Bacteria > Planctomycetota > Phycisphaerae > Sedimentisphaerales > Anaerohalosphaeraceae > 4572-13. The sequence continues at coordinate 833 of JAGGWF010000058.1, forward strand.
CTGGTCAGGTACACAGATATGAAATCCAACGCCCAAAACATGAAATTACCAAACGAACCCATTTTGTGGAATAGGTAAAAAAGCACAACTGAAACTTGTTACCATTGGAAATCGATGTTTAGCTGTAAAAAACGCGAAATAACCAAACGAACCCATTTTTCAGTGAATATAAATTATTGAGCATTGTTAAGTGATTACTATTACTAAGTATTAAGACCTGAAAGACAGTGACTTGCAATAACCGGCTAAGAGTATTAAAATACAGGACTTATGGAAATTGATCAAGATGATTAACAAGCTTATTTGGATGAGAGCCAGGTTTATTGAAAAGGTTGCTGTTGTGGCTGTGGTTCTGGCACAGCAGGTATTGTATACCGTTGCGGTTGGAGATAGTGGTCTTAATGGAATGAAAGTATCAAGGCCGCACTCCGGCAATGTTATAACCCTCGGCGGTGAGGTCGGCGTCGCAGCCAGAGACTGTATCACCCGTTTCCGTTCCGCGCCTTTTGACTCGCTTCCATGGCTGCGTGCAGACCTCACGGGAGAAAAGGTTTCGAGATTCGACACCATCAGGGGCAACATACAAAGGCGGCCGTTCAAGAATTATTCGGGCGATATCTCGGGGCGTTTCATTGAGATCATGGCGATGAACAGCAATGGCTCTTACGCAATTAATCCGTTACTGAAAGATCTGTTGTCTGAGGTGCTCAAGCACCAAAGGGAGGGCGGTTATTTTGCGGCATTCGGAGACATCGATTGGCAGCAACCCATTGATCGCAATGTAGGGGAAGCCAGCCCTGTCATGATGCCTGCGCTTTGGGGCAATGCTCGCCTGTTGTGCGGAATGGTGGAAGCAAGCCGTGCCTTCAAAGATGAGGCTTTGCTGGTGTCTGCAAGAAAACTCGGCGACTTCTATGTGGATATTCTTCCCCGTTTTACCGATCCCGCCCGCATAAAGGAATACAAAGGTGGCACCACCTATGCCTCAGGTTATGTGACCTGCTATTTCCCGGCCATTGAGGGGTTGGTAAAACTGTATGTCTTTACAGACGAAAAGAAGTACCTTGACACGGCCATCAAGATGGCGGAGTTCTACAAGTCATTCGATCACATTCCCATCGATCATGCCCACGGCATGCTCTGCTGTCAGGTATCTTTGCTGATGCTCTACGATGTGACGAAGGATGCGCAATACTTGGAACGTGTCGAGAAACGCTGGGTCGATCTTGTGAAAGGTGGCTATATCAATCCGGCAGGTGGGACACTGGAAAAGTGTGTCATTAAGCAAAATACAGACGAGGGGTGTGCATTGGCTGACTGGATAAGACTGAATTTAGAGCTGGCGCGTGTCACGGGTAAGACTCGCTACCTGGCTATGGCCGAACGGACATTGCATAATCACTTTCTTCAGAATCAGATGCCAATGGGCGGTTTTGGTCATCGCACCATCATCTGTGATGATAATGGCGTAGTTGGCTTTGCGGGTAATATCGCAGAGTCTACCTGGTGCTGCTCTTACCATGGCGAGCTTGCCTTTCTGAACCTGATCGCTCATCTCACAACACGCACCGATAAGATGATTACCAGTAATTTCACTCTGGATTTCACCCGTTCGAATGCAGTTGAAACGATTGTTTCCGAGATCCTGCCCGGCGTCGGGTCCGGCGAGGTTCTGCGCCAGCGACTCTCTCTCAGCGGCATGCCGGAAATGGTTATGCGAGTGCGTCAACCCCATTGGGCCGATGCTGTCACGGCGGTGGATGCCAAGGGCAAGAGTTTACCTTTGGTTGGCAAGGATGGATTCTTTGCTACGAACCGGCCGGTGTCGGAAGCGGTCTTCATCTTTGCAGGCGGTGTTTATGCGGAGAACCGCCGTTGTGAGCGTCTTCCGAACGGACCTGAAGCAGGTAAACCCTGCGTGTTCGGGTATGGTCCGAAAATACTGGCGCGACCGGACCGTACAACAGCAATGCCGACTTTACCGGCCTGGCCGACATCGCTCGCGGACTTGCAGGCTCAGGGGCTGACCCCATTGGCTTCCGAAATGCGCGGTAATGATTGCTGTTTTGTCTTTTTCTCTAAACCATTGAAGGAAAGAAGATAGCAACCCACCAAGGAGCCGTGAGCCATGCATATTGGGATTACTCGTTGACTTTTACCCGGATGCCCAATGGCAGCGTTGCACGGTTCATTGGTAAGTTTGAAAATTATTCCATTGACAGAAAAACATATACTGGATATTATGGATAATTGAAGAGGTGCAAAAGAGTTGTACCTCGCGGGACTGCGAAATATTGAGTAAGGAGGCCGACAAAATGTATTTTGAAAACCGTAACCACAGACCCTCATGGCAATTCAAATGGCATATTCTCTTTGCTTTCCTCCTCCTTTTGGCGGTATGTTTTTTTCTGATCGGAAAGATTTCAGGTGGCCGTTCAGCACCACCCAACGAACTTGAAAGCAGCTTTATTTCTGTTGCTAAAACGATATTTTGGGCCAGTTGCTTTTATGCCATATTTGCAGTCCTTCTTTTGTTTCATAAGTTGATTCAAAACTCGAAGAAAATCGGAGAGAAACTGGATAATACCGTTGAAACACTCTCTCGGCAAAATAATCTTCTCACCCAGATATCACAGGCCACCCGCTTAAGTGATACCGCCAAAAAAATCGTCTTTCGAGATTCTGAACAAATGGAGTTAGGAGAAGCCGCACTAACCAAACTGCATCAGCATGATTTTGATGAAGCCGAATCAATGATCGATGCGATGTCCGAACACCCAAAATACAAAGAACTCGCAGGCCGATTAAAACGTATGGCGGAAAAATACCACAATGCAACCGAAGAGGGGCGCGTCAATCAGATTATCTCATATATTGAAGATCTATTTGAGCAAAAACTTTGGATACAGGCGGCAACTCAAGTTGCGAATCTGGGCAAGATGTTTCCATACTCAGAAAAAGCCAAGACCATGCCAACTCGTCTGCGGGAACGAAAGGACCGCCAAAAACGAGAGCTACTGGCGGACTGGGACCTGGCCGTTCGAGAAAAAAACACGGACCGGGGTCTGGAAATCCTCAAAGAACTGGATCTGTATCTATCACCCAATGAAGCCCTTGCGCTTCAGGAGTCAGCCAGCACGGTATTCAAAACCAAACTTCATAATCTTGGGGTCGAGTTTTCTGTCGCCGTTGCTGAGCAGAATTGGAAAAAAGCTCTCGAGACCGGCCGCGATATCGTCCAGAACTTCCCCAATAGCCGCATGGCCGCGGAAATTCGAAGTAAACTCGACATCTTATCAGAACGCGCCAAAAAGACGGTGGCCTAAACAACATGGGTAAATCTTTAAAAGTAACCGTTTTAGTTGACGCCTCTACTGTCCCGACCGAGGATCCGGGGTTCTTATGCCCCAAAGGAAAAATGATAACCGAATACCATGTCGTCGAGACCCTGCGGATTCTGGGGCATCGCGTGTCCGTCATTGGAGTCTTCGATAACCTTGAAGCAATTATTCGCGATTTAAAAGAAATAGGACCCGATCTCGTCTTCAATCTGACTGAGCAATATTATGGCGAACGACTTTGGGATAAAAATATCACGGCCGTTCTGGAACTGCTCCAGATTCCTTATACCGGAACGGGTACGATCGGATTAATGTTGTGCCGCGATAAACGATTGTGCAAAGAGCTCCTTGGCGTACACAAAATTCGCGTTCCGAACTTCGTCTCTCTGCCTTGGAATCGTAAATTTCGCATTTCCAAAAAAATTCATTACCCCCTCGTTGTCAAACCCGCACTCGCGGACGGCTCTGAGGGCATTTCCAATGCCTCGTTGGTCTTCACGGAAGAGGCCTTAAGGGAACGAGCGGATTTCATCCACGCCCGATGGGAGCAGGATGTGATTGCGGAAGAATATATCGAAGGCCGCGAACTGTATGTAACGGTATTGGGGAACAAACAGCTGAAAGTTTTTCCCGCCAGAGAATGTCTGTTTGACGCTGATAATGAAAACGGGCCGTGTCTGGCCACTTATCGTGTCAAGTGGA
>JAGGWF010000201.1 GCA_021157685.1 Planctomycetota bacterium
AATAAACGACGATCCGGAGATATGGAATATATGGCAAAACTGGACCCGACCACAATGAAGGACTGGCAGATCGCCGAAGCAGCCGAAGAGAATATGAAGCCGCTTTACCAACTTGCCCGCGATCTGGGACTGGCCTACGGCGAGTTGCTGCCGATGGGCGAAAAACTGGCCAAGCTGGATTATGCCAAGATCACCGAACGACTGCGACATGCCCCCACCGGACGGTATATCGATGTAACGGCGATCACGCCGACTCCCCTCGGCGAAGGAAAAACGACCACGACCATCGGGTTGGTTCAGGGACTGAGAAAACTTGGCAAACGCGTTTGCGGGTGTATCCGCCAGCCCAGCGGCGGTCCAACATTCAACATCAAGGGCTCTGCCGCCGGCGGCGGACTGAGCCAGTGTATCCCAATGGTTCCCTACTCAATCCGAATGACCGGGGACATCGAGTGCGTCACCAATGCTCACAATCTGGCCATGGTGGCGCTGACGGCGAGAATGCAGCACGAACACAACTACGATAACGAGCGATTAGCCAAAATCGGCATTAAGCGACTGGATATCGACCCGGAGAATGTGCAGATTAAATGGGCGATCGACTTTTGCGCCCAGGCCCTGCGAAATATCACTATCGGCAAAGGCGGCAAGATGGACGGGCTCGAAATGGAATCCGGCGCCCAAATTTCCGTGTCAAGCGAAGTGATGGCAATTCTGGCGGTCGCGAAAAATCTTCGGGATCTGCGTGAGCGGATGTCAAAGATCGTGGTGGCCTATGACAAAAACGGTAACGAAGTCACCACCGCCGACCTCGAAGTCGATGGCGCTATGACCGCCTGGATGGTGGACGCGATCAACCCTAATCTGATTCAAACGATTGAGGGCCAGCCAATTCTTGTCCACGCCGGTCCATTTGCCAATATCGCTATCGGCCAAAGCTCCATTATCGCCGATCTGGCGGCAACGAAACTGGCCGATTATGTCGTTACCGAAAGTGGATTTGCCACTGATATCGGGTTTGAAAAGTTCTGGAACCTGAAGTGCCGGATGTCGGGTCTGAAACCGCATGCGGTCGTCATCGTCGCAACGGTGCGCGCCCTGAAAATGCACGGCGGCGGGCCGGAAGTTAAACCCGGTAAACCGCTCGCTAACGAATACACACAAGAAAATCTTGAACTACTCGAAAAGGGATGCGAAAATCTCATCGCCCACATTGACATTGTCCGCAAGTCCGGCATCCGACCGATCGTCTGCATCAATAAGTTCTCTGCCGATACCGACGCAGAAGTAAAATTGGTTCGCCGCATCGCCGAAGAATACGGCGCTGAGGCGGCTGTCTCGGACCACTGGCTCAAAGGCGGCGAGGGCGCACTGGAACTGGCCGAGAAAGTCGCCGCCATCGCACAGGAGGAAAAAGAGTTTAAGTATTTGTACGACCTGAAAATGCCGCTGGCTGAACGCATCGAAAAAATCGCCACGGAAATCTACGGCGCCAAAGGCGTGACCTATTCCGAAAAGGCATTGAAAAAAATCCAACAAATTGACCGTACGCCTGAAATGCGGGAACTGGGGATCTGCATGGCCAAAACGCACCTGAGCTTATCCCACGACCCCACACTCAAGGGCCGACCGACCGGCTGGGAACTGCCAATTCGCGATATTATGGTCTATGAAGGCGCCGGCTATATCGTCCCCATCGCCGGGGATATCAAGCTACTGCCGGGAACCGGGTCGAATCCGGCCTACCGTCGTATTGATGTCGATGTCAATACCGGAAAAGTGCAGGGGCTTTTCTAAACAGTGGTTACCGGAGAGCTTTTTGGATAAGCCCGCATTTCTCAAGTAAACAGTGACAAATGAATTGAATTATGATAGTATAGAGCTTATGGAGACCACTCAAGCCAGTTTTGACTATTCTGAATTGGAGAACCCAATGGGTGAAAGAAGCAAGGATGCTCTCGGGCTCGATTTTGACCGAAAATTGAAGGTCGAATTTCATGGAACCAAAGTCACCAACGATGCAAGTTTGTTAGCGTATCGAGAGTTGGATGAAGTCTTCGGATTGACGACAATGATAGAATCAGAACTCACAGATAGTCGAACAGGTAAGAATACCCAGCATGGACTTTTAGCATTGTTGCATCAGTCTGTTTACAGTCGGCTGGCTGGTTACGATGTAGTGATGCAGAGCGTATGTCCGTTGACCCTGCCATGCGTCAAGTTGTTGGCGGAAGAGCCAAAGAACGAACGGCAGCTTCAACAAGTTTGATGGGCCGATTTGAAACAGAGATACTGACCCAGCCCCCAAATATGGAGCTATTGAAAAATCTGTCAGGTCAATGGGTAGATAAGGTTCGCCAGCGAAAGTCACTCAAGCAGATTATCCTTGATATGGACAGTTCTGTCAGTCCAACCTATGGTAATCAGGAGGGCACTGCTTACAATGGATATTTTCAATGCACCTGTTATCACCCGCTGTTTTGTTTCAATCAGTTTGGTGATATGGAGCAAGCTTCTCTTTGCAATGGAAACGTTCATAGTGCCGACAACTGGCAGAGTGTTTTGGAACCCATTATTGCCCGTTACCGATCCTCTGGCATCCCGCGATTCTTTCGTGGTGATGCGGGCTTTGCAGATTCTGAGATTTATCGTTTTCTTGAATCTGAAGATTACTTCTATGCGATACGCCTAAAAGGTAATAACATACTCCAAGGCCATATTACGCATCTATTGACTCGGCCTGTAGGTCGTTCACCGAATAAGCCGATTGTTGTGTATCATAGTTTTCGTTACAGGGCTGCCAGTTGGAGTATAGACCGCAGAGTGGTTGCTAAGATTGAATGGCACGCGGGAGAATTGTTTCCAAGAATAGGTTTCATTGTCACAAATCTTCGTTGGAAACACAGCAATGTAGTAAAGTTTTACAACAAGCGTGGAACAGCAGAGCAATGGATCAAGGAAGGTAAATACGCCTTAAACTGGACACGGCTTTCGTGTCATGATTTCGTTGATAATCAGGTTCGGCTCCAACTGTTTTCTCTGGCTTATAATCTTGGCAATTTCCTGAGACGTTTGGCTCTACCAAAGAGAGTACAGGAATGGTCACTGCGAACACTCAGGGTAAAACTGATTAAGATCGGAGCTAAAGTTGTCAAGCATTCAAGGTATGTGATATTTCAGATAGCAGAGGTGTTGGTTTCAAAAAGGTTGTTCCATGAAATCCTTGAATGTATCCATCAATTAAAACCTGTGCCCAATGGATATGGCTAATGATAAGAATTGCTGAAAAACTTGGAGTTATGAAGGTGCGAGCGGTCGCGGTTTGTGCAAAAGTAGGTTTTAGCAGAAAGGTGGGGCATAAGAAGCCAATTGTTCCTGCCAATTTCCAATAAAACCATATCGAAAACGAAAATCCTTGATAGTTTAAGGTGGATTTGGTAAGATTGCAGGTGTATAGGAGACAGTTGTGCTTTTTAGACCAGACTCATACATTAAATGGGAAATGTCAGGTAGAATACATTTTGACCAAAATCAAAGGGACTTAAAATGTGGTTAAATAGAAGAAGCACTTTTTTTGAGTACATCACAGAAGTCTTTAAGTACTCAGACAAGGAGAGAGAAATGTCCGCCAAAATGAAGCAAATGCTGATCACAGTTATTCTGATCTGTATGGGCCTCTTAATTTCCGATGCAAGTGCCATGAAATTAACTCTATCCGATAAAGGTTTAATGCTACTTAATGAATATTCGCCTCACATGTCCGGTATCAAGGCAACGATATTGGAAAAAAGATACATTGAGGGAGTCGGCGTTGAGTTTGATATATACTTCCCTGGAAATGAAGAACTGGAGAATAGTATATATTACGTATTTTCCCCAGAAGGGACTGAAGAAGTATTTAAGGGGGTCGATGTTGCCTCCTGTGATGCATTTGAATTAAAGTTTACGATCGTTGCTGTTGACGGAAGCACTTCTGAGGAGAACACAGGTATTCTTATAGTTGGTGCCCACATGGGTGGTGCTTATCGACCGGAAGCCATATCGCTTGGTGAAATCCAGCCTAACACAGCCGTCTCCACGACTCCGATGGATACAGACAAGGTTTTCAGGGCAGGCTTTACAGCGCACATGTTAACCAAAAAAGGGTGGAAGCCAAACGGAACGACCGTAACATTGCTTATTGAACCTGCTTCTAAAGATGGTATCCTAGTGCCATTGGATGATCCAAGCGAAATAATCGAGCCAACAAGCGGCATAATTTATGTTGATTCCAATGCCTCCGGTGCCGACAATGGCTCAAGCTGGACTGACGCATTTAAATATCTTCAGGACGGCCTTCATAGTGCATCTGAGGGAGACAAAATATGGGTTGCAGATGGGACATATAAACCGGATCAGGGCGAAAATAAAAAGAAAGGTGATAAAAGCCTTTCTTTTGTACTTAAAAAGGGAGTCGCAATTTACGGAGGTTTTCCTCTTGGCGGAGGACCATGGGAGGAACGCAATCGACCAGGCAATACGATATTAAGTGGTGATTTACAGGGCAATGATGCCGCCGGAGTCGAACTAAAAGAGAATCTTGATGACAAAACACGAAGTGACAACAGTTATCATGTAGTATCAGCCAGCGGAACAAATTTTGATACCATATTGGACGGATTTGTCATTATTGGTGGAAACGCTAAAGGACCTTCACAGAGCAGTTTTCACAAGGGGGGAGGACTCTATTTCAAATCCGGTAGTCTGACAGTATCAAACTGTGTGTTTAAGTTAAATTGCGGATTCTTTGGCGGAGCAGTGTGCAATCGAGATGGCAATCCGTTGATGTTTAACTGTAATTTTTCTAAGGATATGGGCGGGGCTGTTTATAGTTCGAAAGGAAGCCCGTTGATTTATAATTGTGTGTTCATTTTAAATCACGCCAAAGAAAAAGGGGGTGCCATATATAATGAATATAACAGCCCCATAATCACGAACTGTACCTTTTTCAGAAATATTGCATATGCCGGTGGAGGTATCTATTGCGAAAAGAGTACTCCGATAGTCAATAATTGCATCCTCTGGGATAATAGCAGTCGATATGGAAAACTTGAACCATCCCAAATATATGCTGTTGAAGCGACTGTTGGCTATTCATGTATTCAAGGGCTTACAGAGAGTTTACAAGGAAATAACAATACGGAGCTCGACCCGGAATTTTTGGATGCAGAAAATAACATTTTTGATCTAAAAAAAGATTCACCCTGTGTCGACGCCGGTGATAATGGTTCATTGCCGCCAGAGCTGAATGTTGACATTGATGGTACGGCGAGGTTAAAAGATGGCAACAATGATGGTACCGTTCAAATAGATATCGGTGCACAGGAATTTTAGTTCGGGCTGTTTTAAAATAACACCTCAGTATTTAAAAATCGTAAATGGGAAATTCTTGCTACCGTGTTTGTTCGTAACACAAATTGGCGATGTTGATTAAGCCAACCTTGAAATTCTTTAACTCCTAAAGGACTGTAATCAACAGTTGCAGGTCAACTGCTGTTATCTCTTTAATTGAACTCTGTTGCTTTATCCAATCAGGGGATTGTGCGATAAGTGAAAAAGAATCCTCAAAACTCTCTTGCTAAGTGCATATACAATAGATAGCATAAGCGTGTCGCGCTATTAAAAAAGGGATTGTTGTTTTCTTGAAAGGATGCAAAAATGAATGAAACCTCTGTTCAATACGATGTTAGTTCCGGAGGCCCTCCGGCCATTGTCATGGTTATTTATCTGGCAATCGTTCTGTTGATGATTGTTTCGATGTGGAAAGTTTTCACCAAAGCCGGCCAACCGGGCTGGGCCTGTATTGTTCCAATCTACAATATAATCGTCATGCTTCAAATCGCCGGCAAACCGCTTTGGTGGATTATCCTTTTCTTTATTCCAATCGCCAATATCATCATTCCTATCATGGTGAATATCGCGATCGCTGAGAAATTCGGAAAAGGTGCTGGTTTTGGAATTGGCCTTACATTTTTGGGATTCATTTTCTTCCCAATTCTCGCATTCAGTGATGCCCAATACTCTGGCTAACAATATCTTTTGCTTTTGATCAATATAGAAATCATGGGCTGTGTTCCCTTTTGCGAACGCAGCCTGTTTTCATTTAATTATTCTTGTCAAGCCAATATAATTCCATACAATGGACAGCTCATGTGAACCCGAAATTTAGGAGATTTAAGATAGTGACGGCACAAATTATTGATGGAAAACAGGTCGCCGCGGAGATGCGGGCCGAACTGAAAGAAAAAGTTGCCGAACTGAAAACCCAGGGCGTTACGCCGGGGTTGGCTGTTGTGCTGGTCGGCGAGGACCCCGCGTCCAAGTCCTATGTAACCGCCAAAGAGCGGGCCTGCGAAGAAATCGGCGTTTTCAGTAATGACAATCGATTGGTGGCTGACACCCAAGAAGAGGACCTGCTGGCATTGATCGACAAGCTCAACAAAGATCCTAAGATCAACGGTATTCTCGTTCAGTTGCCGTTACCGAAGCACATCGATGAAGATAAAATCCTGCTGGCCATCGATCCGGCCAAAGATGTGGACGGCTTTCACCCGGTTAATGTCGGCAAAATGGTCGTCGGGCAGGACGCATTTTTGCCCTGTACGCCGCACGGCATCATTCAACTTTTGCTGCGGAGTAATGTCAAACTCGAAGGGGCCGAGGTGGTCATCGTCGGACGCAGTAATATCGTCGGCAAACCCTTAGCGAGTATGCTGATCCAGAAGTCCCCCACCGGCAACGCTACGGTGACGGTCTGTCATACCCGGACGAAGAACATGGCCGAACATGTCAAACGCGCGGATATTGTCATCGCCGCAGCAGGCTGGCCCAATACCATCACCGCCGACATGGTCAAAGACGGCGCCGTTGTGATCGATGTGGGCGTCAATCGCGTGGAAGACGCGACGAAGAAAAGAGGATACCGATTGGCCGGCGATGTGGATTTTGAAGCGGTTAAGGAAAAGGCCTCTTTGATCACACCCGTTCCCGGCGGCGTTGGTCCGATGACGATTACCATGCTGCTTTACAACACAGTTCAGTCCGCCGAAAAAACGCTTCAATAAACCACCTCACAATCAACGACAAAACAAAAGCCCTTGTCGCACCTAAAAGTGACAGGGGTTTTTTTTCTGCATAGCCCGGCTATCTGACATCTTCAATGGGCTTGTCGTTGGGCAACAACGAAGGATCACCCTTTTCTTCCTCAACAGATTCATCCAGTGTCAATAGATAATCAATCTCCTTCTCTGAATCGCCGTCGAAGCAGTGGAGGGAATATTCCCCAAGAAAATTACACACCTTGGCTACGCCGGGGACGGCCAGTTTCTGCATCTTTTCCCGTGGACACAGCCAGTCTGCTTTGCCCTGCATCGAACACGGTGTAACACAAAACACCAGAATTAACAGGACGCATACTACATAGCCACAGAGAAAGCCCAGGACGATTGAGCCAACCTTGTCGAGCAGCATAGGGAAGTAGTCCCCTCTGTGCCGGAGAAGAAAGAACCCGGCAAATGTTTGCAGCAAACCAAAAATCAGCACAAACATCAAAAAAATGCTTGCGGCGGCATAATAACCGGAGTGTTCAAAACCGGGGCTGAAACTTAGCAGCAACGACACAGAAAGCACCGAAATAAAAACTGCAAACATGAGATTGAACAGGGTTGCGAACATTACATACAGCCCCTTTTTAAACCCCACAAAAGCGAACATCAAGCTCACAAGTATTATCAGCCACACCAACATAATTTATCCCGCTTCCATTGTAATGCGTTTAATTTCTTTAAGCGTGGTCTTGCCGGCCATTACCCGTAACATTCCCTCTTTACGCAGGGAGGAGTTAAACCTGTTATCACCCTGCTTTTTCATGTCGCCGGGTGTCAGTTGCTTGTCACACAACAGGGTGCGAAGGTTATCATTCATGTACATGATATCCAGCATCGCGGTCCGTCCATAATAGCCAGTGCCGCTGCAATGGCCGCACCCGTTGGCTTTTAATATCTGCCCTTTCGACATGTTATGTTTTTGGCAATAATCAAGCTGGCTTTGTGTCAATGCTGCAGGCCCTTTGCAATATTCACACAAACAGCGAAGCAGCCGCTGTGAGATCACCACCGACAGCGCCGACGACAACAACAGCGGCTTAATGCCCAGGTCCATCAATCGCACCATCGCCCCTATATTACTGCTGGCATGAAGCGTGGCCATCACCAAGTGTCCTGTCTGGGCGGCCTGTGCCGCCATTGCCGCCGTTTCAGCGTCCCGTATCTCACCTACGCAAATCACATCCGGGTCCTGACGCAGGACACTTCTCAACGAATCGGCAAAGGTTACCCCCGCCTTGGTATTGACTTCAATCTGGCTGACATGCGAGAGAACATGTTCGACGGGATCTTCAATGGTAATCACATTTCGTTCTTCGAAATTAACGGCCCGCAACATTGAATACAAGGTCGTGGTCTTGCCGCTTCCGGTCGGTCCGCATACCAGAATCATTCCTTGCGGTTGCTGAACAATGTGTGTCAGCAGCTTAACTTGGTCGGCGGAAAAACCAATCTCTGAAAGCCCCATTACCTTGCGGGTCTGATCCAGCACGCGAATGGCCAGCTTTTCTCCTCCTAGAACACCGGAAGTGGCCATACGGAAAAATATCTCGCCTTCGGGAATGCGGGCCATAAACGCCCCATCCTGCGGCCGCCGCTTTTCCGCAATGTCCATGCCGGCAATCGCCTTGAGACTATTGATTATCGCATTACACTGTTTCGTTCCCAGCACTTCATGGACCCGCAGAAAACCATCCACACGATACCGAATGGTGTACTCGGCTTCATCTTTCGGATCAATCAGAATGTCTGTTGTCCGGCTGTTAACCGCATCCAGAATCATTTGCTCAGTCTGCTGCTGAATCTTCCGATCTTTTCTGTCCGTGCGATTCTGATTGGAATAAACATCATCAAATGACCGGCCCGATGTATCATGTAATTCAATTTCAGGAACTGTGGCTATCCCCCGAGGCCTTCTTTTGACCGAATGCTCCAGAATGCAATCTAGTGTATAATTAGGAATCTCAGACAATCCCAACTCACCATCCTGTATTTTGCAAACCGTATCCGCAATAAAAAATACAACTAAATGCAGAGGGCCAATAAATAATGCGGCGATATTTGACACATAGCGATATTTGTCATGAATCAGTGGACTGTTGTCGGAGCGTTGGACAGAATAGAGACAAAGATAGAGCCAGCCAATAAAAAAGATGGTCTTGAAAGGGCTATACGGAAGCGCAACACCATCGGCCGCCCCTAAAACCAGCCCAATAATATCTTGCCCAAGTCCCGTCATACTGAGAAAAAACTGTGTTATTTGAGCCATAGTTAATCCCTTCCAATGCACCAAGTGTTCCCATGGTACAGAAATCCCTGTCGGCCCGCAAGCATATTCTAGAAATTTCATAGAGTCAATGTCATCACTGCCCTCAAAAAAACACGATATCACCTTTAACATCCGTTCGAAGTCCAAATACAGCATCTTTTCCCTGATTGACACCCACCTTAAATGCTATTATTGCCATTCACGAAAATACTATGGGTGTCCCAAAAATCCTTTATCGAGGAGTTTTCAGCTATGCCAACGATGTATAAGATTGTCAATGCCAAGGATTTTATCAAGGCCAAACCCAGCGGTATCACGGACCTGGAACAGAGTAAGCAGGTGTTGCTCGAACTGGCGATGATCGCGGGGCTTTCGCCGGAACACGAGATACTCATTGACATTCGGGAAAGTGATGCGGGATTGACACACGAGGAACTGTATGAACTGATCAAAGAATTGGAAAAAAACCGCTCCTTTTTCCACAACAAGATCGCAGTCCTTTCCAGAGATGATGAACAATACAACAGTGCCGGTTTTTTTGAGATATGCGCCAACCTTGAGGGATTTTATGTGGCCGCCTTTATTGACTCTGAAAAAGCCGTTAACTGGCTGAACAGCACCGGTGGCCTGGAAGAATCATTCGAATAACGCTTTTGTGGGCAATGAATTTGGCTATGGGTGAAATCATACCCTACGGCTGAATTGAGCTCACCGATGGTGTCTTCTGGAAACTGCCGATAGCTTTACGCAAACCAACACTGACGGCGGCCAGGCGCGAGAGTTCTTCTGTTTGCAGTGGCCGATGCGCAGGACAATACACCAGAACAAAACCGAGCGACTGCCCAAATTGTCCCAGCGGAAGCGCGGCAAGCGAAATCGTCTTGAGGATCGCCGGAGAGCCCTGCAATCCCATGCGAAGGAGTTGCTCCAGTGAACAAATGCGATTCATCTGGCTAATACTTTGTACCATTTCTCGCGTAAACCAGTGCTGGAACTCTCTCTTTTCAACCGGATCGGAAACGCCAACATCAGCCATATGCACATCGAAACCATTCTCCGACAAAAGGAAAACGGCGGCATCTGCCTCTTTGACGGTCTGGCGAATACACCGTATAGCGGTATCCTGTAAATCGTCCAGACCGGTACACCCCAACAGGGATTCGTAGTAAGAGGCGACAAAATTCACGGTGGCCAGCTTCGTTGAAAATTCCCGGTGGGCCGAAACCATATCTCTGCACAGCACATCGATCTTGCCGGCCTGCTTTTGCTGACATGAATGTAGAGAGCGAATCACCTTTAACGCCCGTTTGTTATCTCGTGTAGCCAAAACTCGCTCCTATACTTGTATTAGAACTTTAGTCAACTTCTCTAAGACAAGTATTTTTCGACATTTTACGAAACGAGCTTAACCACAAATTCCAAGAAACACCCTAAAGGAATGGCTGATTTATCGGACAGTAAACCCAGAGAAAGACCCTCTAAAGTTCGATGCTTTTATGCCGGTGGCTGTGGCATTCGATATTGACGGCCACCGGAAGTGAGGCGATGTGGCACGGAGCGGTTTCGATGCATACCGCCAGAGCCGTGGTGTCGCCACCCAGCCCCTGCGGCCCCAGGCCTGTGGCGTTCAATGCAACCCGTAAATCTTTTTCCATCTGTGCATAAAATGTGTCCGTATGGAATGCGCCGACGCGGCGAAGCAGCGCCTTTTTGCTGAGAAGGCAGGATAGCTCAAAATTACCGCCAATGCCGACGCCAACCACGAACGGCGGGCAGGCATTCGCGCCTGCGTTTTTGACAACATCGATAATCCAATCGGCAACGGTGTCTTTGCTTTCGGTGGGATTAAACATTTTGAATTGACTTTTGTTCTCACAGCCGCCACCCTTGGCCATGACGCTTATCTTTAGTGCATCACCGGGCGCAATGTCCAGATGAATAATTGCGGGCGTATTGGTTTGTGTATTCTTTCGTCCGTTCAGCGGATCTTCAACAATGCTTTTTCGCAGCAGGCCCTGATCGTATCCGGCGGCAACGCCGGTCTGGATCGCATCGATCAGCGTTGCGGCCGGAGTATCTTTCGGCGGGGCAATTTTTACATCCGCCCCCTGCTCGACAAACACCACCGTCAATCCGGTATCCTGACACAGAGGGATGCGATCCGCTTTGGCGATCCGGGCGTTTTCAACCAACTGGTCCAAAATTCGTTTCGCACGAGGATTTGACTCTTTCTCACAGGCATCCTGCAACGCAGCCAGTACATCCTGCGGCAAATCATACCCGCAGCCAACACAAAGCTGCCCAACAGCGTCAACAACATGTTCAAATGCTATTGTTCGCATCAGGGAATCGTCACCTCATAGGTTTTGTATCGTGTATTCTCCAGGTCGTCAGCAACCGAAAAA
The DNA here is from genome assembly GCA_021157685.1 of Planctomycetota bacterium. Lineage (GTDB taxonomy): Bacteria > Planctomycetota > Phycisphaerae > Sedimentisphaerales > Anaerohalosphaeraceae > 4572-13. Next base: position 11,817 of record JAGGWF010000201.1, read on the forward strand.
GCGATCACATGCTCGCCCGGCTCCAAATCCTTGATCCGGATATTGAATGTTTCGGAAAGTGTGTCATAGATCAAGTCATCCGGCAGCGCCGTGATCCATTTTTCATGACTGTCAACGGTGTATCGCACGGAACCCAGCACAGAAAAGCCGTCCTCAATGAGCAGCTCGATGTTGACATTGTAGCCTTCGGCAACCAAGTGGGCATATTTAATCTCCGGAGCATTATTATCAATCACAAAAATATCACTGATACGGGAACCGGTCAGCATCGTTTCCGGCGTGTTGCTTTTGTGGTCATTTGCGGTTGCACGCACTTCATACCGTCCATCCTCAACCGTCCGCCCGTCCCACTCGAATTTCGGCTTATCCAACTCGTCTTTGAGCAAAATCCAACCGGTTCGGCCGGCCAGGCGAAACTCCAGGGTGTATTCCAGTTTATCCTTATTGTCATCTTTAGCGGCAAACGCGATCTCGGTCACATGGGGGTTTTTCTTGTCACGGGATCGCTGGGCTTTGACTGAAACAACATTTGGTGCCAGGTTTGGAATCACATGGGCCGCAGTCACCTGTCGAATCACAGGCGTTGCGTTGCCGCCAGCGTCTGAGGCCAAGGTCAAACGATACTGGCAGAACCGCGCGACGGGACAGTCCAGAACAGTTGGCTCTGTAAATATGACCGGAGCGCTCCAGTCAGAAAAAGTCGCATCATTTGGCTCCTTCACATTGCCGCTGCGGCAGGCCATCTCGATTTGACAGCCGTCCGGAATATCAGCCTCGACCTGCAACTTACCCCAACGGGCGGGCTGACCGGCGTCGATCAATGCCGACTCAAAGGTTCCTTTCAATTCCAGCGTCTGATTCAGTTGCACCAAACGAGCAGGATTGGACATCCCAAGATAAATCGTCCCGCCAACCTGAACAGCAGAGGTAATCTGCGTCGATTCCGTATCTTCAAAGGCAATGGCTTTTTTCTCGGTCTGAGGATCAATACTGAAAAGCTGCCCCTTGTTCCCGGTTCCAAGCCACAAGGTACCATCCGTTTGGAGCAGTGAATACAGCACCGAAATTTCGCTAAAGATATCCGTCACAAAACCGTCCGGAGTAATCCGATAGATATGTCCGGCGACCTTGGCAACCGGCGGCAAAGGCGGCTCAGTAACTGGTTTTTTCTTTTTATCTTCTTTGGTTTTGTCATTATTAGCAGTATTGAGCGAATCCGCTGTTGGGCTGGCCCCACCTTTGTCGCTGTTGTCGGGGCGGCCGGGCTCTTTTTTCAAAGAAACTTCGGAGGCCTTAAGCTGCATCCTGGCCGCCTGGGCACTGGTTGAAACAGCATAGACAATGCCGCTGTCATCAACCAGGATCGCAGGCACTTCATCCTGATCAGAATCATACAGAACCTGCGCACGCTTGCCAGCAGGGTCGATCTTGTAAACCAACCCCCTCTCATCACTGCCCGCGTAAACCGCACCGTCATGGATGGCTAAAGAAAGAATGTTTTTATCCTTCGCGTCATAAACAACCTCGGCGTTCAGACAGAACGGATCAAGTCGAAAGATAAGCCCCTCCGGACCCGTGCCCAAATAGATATTGTCATCCTGATCGGCCGCGATGGCAAAAATGTACTGCACGCGATCATCTTCAAACACAACCTCCGGCTCATCGCCTAGACGGATAAGTTTACCCTTTTCGCCGCTGGCACCGATCAGCAAACGGCCCGCAATGTCCAGATCCATGGCAAACACATGCTCATTGCGAATGGAAGAATCGGACAATTCATTGGAATCCGCTGGTTGGAGCGGATAGATTTCCCGAGCCTCTCCGTCGGCATAACGAATCACCTTCGCATTCGGGCCGGTTCCCAAAAACAACGCACCGTCCGCGTCCACTAAGATCGAGTGAACAGACCAGGCATCCTCAAGCAACATACCGCAATCGACCACCACACTCTGTTGCGCCAATCGCAATGTTCCAGTCGAATCCACAACCACTTTTTCCGTTTCGCCTTCGATAAAATCCGTGCCCGCCTGATGACGCGTGATAACCGTTGTGACCGCCAGCGTCATCGCCGAAGCCCACAAAAACATCCCTGATGTCAAAAGCCATTTATTTCTCACAGTACTCCCTATCTTCTGCAATTAGTGTTTGACTGTAATTTCAATTTCTGCGTTGCCATCAACGATCCTGTCCAGTTTGATGTGGTTTTCCGTCCACGCTTTATAGGCCTCAAGCGGCAACAACCGCTTAGTGTCCTGCATCAGCAGCATTTTTGTGGGAGGCAGCTGTCCCAGTTCGTGCTGGCGTATCACCACCCCCGATGCAGGAGTCGGCATCACCGCATAGAGCCGATCCCGGCGGTATTTGAAGATGTGGTTCATCGCCGTTTGTAATGAGGTCAGGTCAACCGCAAGAAATCGCTGCGGCGCCATCTCGGCGACGAAGGACTGATATTCGGGACCGCCCAGAATCCGTATTTTATAAGTGCCGGGCGCCAGTGTTTCGGGAATTTTCAAATCAATCGAAACGGTTTGTTCCTGCGAACGATACGACTTGAGGACAACCGATGCGGTCACCGTCTGCCCCGGCCGAACCGTTGTCTGGCTAACATTGACGGTCCAGATCGAAGCGGTCGTATTAACGGGTTCCATGTTCATTTTAATATCAATCGAATCAATGTTAACTTCTCCGAATGGATTGCTCAGCAATAAACCCACCGCTGAATAAAGTTCCATGGCAATCTCTGAGGCTTGATGGCCGGAGGAAACATTGTCGATAACAATGGACTGGCCGCCTTTCAGGGCGATGCGCGCCGAATAGCGAATGGTATGCTCTAAAGGCAGGGCGCCTTGCATATTCGCGGCTCCATGTAATACGACCTGAAGGATCATCGGGGTAACCTCCTGATCCAGCGCCAAGTAACAGTTATACACCCGGCTCTGGGGGTCATTGTACCGGTCCACCTCAATGTGTAACGGGAGCGTCCGGGGCATCCGGCCGATCGTCCCCCGAACCCCGCTGCTCTGGTCGAACTGCAGGGTGCCCGAAATGGGGCCGGGCGAGGAAAATTTAAATGAACTTTTGCGGCTGGCCACAACCGTGTGAATCACACCGGTCGCCATCGGCAAGTCAACGGCCCCCTGCCCCCGATATTGATGCCCAAAAGCATAGACCTGGTCGCCGACCACCTCGGTCACGGTTCCGGTCGCCGCCAATGAGATATCCCCGCCGCACAGCACCAAGGCCAGCACGCCCCCTCGTTCATAGGTTCCAACTTCCTCGAAAGACCGGCTTGGCAGCAACCCCGCCGCCGCAACAGACATAAACCCCATCCCCTTGTGGACAGGGTCGTGTTGTTCGAGAATTCCTGCCGGCAGGGAACTGGAAAGAGGCAGATACATCCGGGGACCGGAGTTCTGATTTTGTAACCGTCCGATCGATTGCTGATAGTAGGTTTTTATGTCCAGCGGCCGGGAAAAATCGAAGCCGCAGCTCGTCATATCATTTGCCGAAATGGCAGATTCCACGCTGCCGACTTCAAGCATGTCCTCAATTGGACGCACCAGATAGAGAGCATCTAAAGACCCATCCCACCCCGCCGCCAGTGCTCCGGCCAGTCGTTCGTCAATAAAGACCGAAGAACCACTGCATCCGTGAACCGCACTGCTGTGCTGAAACCGTTCATCCGTACCCAAAACAAGGATCATGTCCCGTCCCGGCTCGGCTCCTCGCACGATGCTGAGAATTTTCAGGCCGAACTTTTCGACCTTGGTCCCCGAAAAAACGCTCAGGCAATAGGCCTCCATATCTGGGTGGATTTCATCGATTCCGATGTATTTTGAGCTGTCCAGTGCAAAACCAGGTGTTTGGATGCCCAAGGCGAAGATCAGTAAAATAATAATAAAAAAGGATATCGCAGGTCCGTATTTTGTCAATGTCTCGTTCCCGTATGTGTACGCTTATAAAGTTCTCTGGCTCAGAACCATGCAGTATTACTAAACAAAGATTGCAAGTCAAGGTTATTTCCCCTATAATGCCTGACTTGTGCATTAAGAAATGGCATCAGGGGCATAGAGGCGCTCTGGAACCGGTCACAGATAAGAACTAACGGTATTTTGAACAGAAAGGTTGATCGATGGATTCTCAACACCGTCATGAATTGAAAACAAATGAACTGGCCGAAGGGTTAAGCCACCTGCCCCAGCTTCTAAAGGATAACGCAAATGTCATTATCGGCGTCATGCTGATCGGTGTCGGTCTGATCACCTGGCCAATGTTGACCAAGATGACACGTCAGAAAGCAAAAGCCGAGCGAACGACAATAACCCAATCGATCCAAATGCTGGATCAGGATGTCTATGCTGTTCTGCAAGCCCCGGCTGACGACCCACAGGCACAAACTGAAGCGTTGAATACGCTTTTGATTAACGCAGACGAACTGCTGGGTAGCGTATCGGACATTGACAATTCCAACCTGGCCGCCATGGCACGGATCAAAGCCGCGCAGGCCATACGCACAGAACTTCATCTGCGCAAAGAAGTTAACGCCGACATGCTCGAACGCCAGATCCAAAAAGCAAAGGATGCATATCAGAAGGCATTTGAGGTTGCTGAAACCTCCACAATAAAAGCGATGGCTCAGTTTGGATTGGCGCTTTGTTCCGAAGAACTGGGACAAACCGATCAGGCGGCAGGGGTCTATCAGCAGATCGTTGACGATGAAAGCTACAAGGCCACCGTTCTGCCCAAACAGGCACAGCAGCGTTTGGATGCCCTTGCGGATAATACCGAGGTCTTTAACTTTGCCGCCGTTCCGGTCATCATCGAAGAGCCAGTCGAAGTTGAAGAGGTCATCGAAGCGATCACTGCGGAAATAACGGACCCTGCCAATGCTGACCAACCTGCAGAGGAACCAACCGAACCACAGGCGGAAAAGAAGTAACCATCGCCATGGCCGAATCCAAAGAGAACCCCGTCGGCGAGAATGTTAGCGCGGACAATGTGCTTTCGGAAGACACTGTCGTCGAACTGGAGAACAACCTCACAGAAGATCAGGCCGAAGAACTGGTCGGTCAGCGGTTGCGTTTTCATGTAGGCGTCAACCTGAAGTTCAATCGGCTGGATAAATATCTATGCGGCCGATTTAGCTGTTTCAGCCGGACACGCCTTCAAAAGCTTATCAAAGAACAAGGTGTCAATGTCAACGGACACCCCGCCAAACCCAGCCATAAACTACAGCCGGCCGATGAGATTGACCTGATCCTCCCCGCCAAAGAAGTGCGTGAGTTAATCCCCGAGGACATTCCGATCAATGTCGTCTATGAGGATGAGGATATGCTGGTCCTGAACAAACAGACCAACCTCATCGTCCATCCAGCTCGCGGCTATAAAAGCGGCACGCTGGTCAACGGGCTGGTCTATCATTTCCAAAAACTCTCCTCCTGCCCGGATGACATCCGCCCCGGCATTGTCCATCGGCTGGATCGCAACACGACCGGATGCCTAGCGGTCGCCAAGAGCGACACGTCTCACTGGAAACTGTCGCGACAGTTCGCCGAGCGCACCACAAAGAAAACATATATCGCCATTGTTCATGGCGCACCGGATCTGGATGCCGACTGCATCGACCAACCGCTGGGCGTCCATCCGACTATTCGTGAAAAGTATGCCGTTCGCTACGACGGCGGCAAGGAGGCGATCACCTTTTACGAAGTCCTGGAGCGGTTTCACGGGTTCTCACTACTGAAAGTGAACATAAAAACCGGCCGCACGCATCAGATCCGTGTCCATTTGTCATACCTGAAACACTCCATCGTGGCTGATGACATGTATGGCGGCAAAGTGGTCTATCCGTGGCAGATTGAAAACCGGGATTCCGCCCCGGAAGAGCCGCTCATGGCTCGTTGCGCTCTGCATGCCTGGCGGTTGGAGATCAACCATCCGAGGACAGATAAACGGATGAAATTCGAGGCCCCCCTGCCCGATGACATGCAAAACCTGCTGGATAACCTGCGTAAGTACCGCCAGTAGGGGTTCAGCGTTGGGGCAATTCTCTTTGAATCACTCTGATTCAGCGAAGGAGTTGTCTTGAAAAAAGACAAATAATGAGTTTCGGGGGAATTCTAACCTACTGCACGCAATAGAGTTATGATTTTGTTGAGAAAAATTAAACGATTTTCGTTGTATTAAACGATAATGAGCATATAATTGATAGCGTAGTAATGCTCTTTTTCTTCTTATAGTAGTAGTATTTCTTCGGAAACTGAGGCGACTTTGTTATAAACTTGATATTTTACAAATTTTGAATGCGTCTCAGCAGGGCCGGTATCATTGATGCCGGCCTTTTTTATTGCGCCGAAGCGTATCAGGGGGTGTGTTTGCGACTAACGGTTACGAAAGCCGCTAACAGGATATGCCGCAGCCGATCCGTACTGAGCTTTTCCAAATAATCCGAAGAAAAATCCATTTTCATCGGCCCGTCAAAATTCAGCAACCGCCGAACAACCTCCCGCTTGCCCATCGAGGCGATTTTAGAACACATTTTTTCAAAAGAAAAATCGGCGGACATCTTCACTTTCCCAAATGATTGCTCGTACACTGAATCTATCGGACAAAACCCAAAGGGCTTTAACCTCGTCTTTCAAAAATTGTAAAACATTTTCGATTACTAACCCCTGTTATCTCTACGCATTCGGTCTTCATTCAGTTCGGCACTTTTTTTTTGAAAACCCTACCGAAACCTGCTACCCTTTCGCCATGAAGACAGAAGACCTCAATTACACGCTCCCTGAGGAGCTGATCGCCCAGCATCCGTCTCAAAAACGCCAACAGTCACGATTGCTGGCACTGGATCGGGCCGCGAAAACACGGACGGATTGCCAGTTTAGTGACTTGCCCGGCTATCTTCGAGCCGGTGACTGCCTGGTTCTGAACAACACCAAGGTTCTGCCTGCTCGATTCTATGGGCGAAAATTGACCGGAGCGCAATTAGAGGGTTTATTTATCCATGAAGAACCAGACGGCGAGTGGCAGGTACTGCTGAAGAACTCCCGCAAAGTCAAATCCGGCGAGGAAATTGAGCTATTGGATCGAACCGGAAGCCCTTGGGGACGGGTCATCGCCAAGCAAAGCGAGATTGCGGGTCAATGGCGATTGAAGCCGAACCATCAAATCGATGTGTTTTCGGCATTGGATCAGATCGGATTGCCCCCCCTGCCACCCTATATCAAACGCGAACGGGAAGATACTTCGACACCCGAAGACCTCCAGCGATACCAAACGGTTTACGCAACCCAGCCCGGTGCCGTTGCGGCGCCGACTGCCGGACTGCATTTTGAACAGACAATGCTTGACCAAATGAAACCTCTCGGTGTCAAAATCGCCTATATCACGCTGCATGTGGGCATCGGGACATTCCGGCCGGTACAGACCGAAACACTGGATGAACACCCAATGCACGAAGAACGCTATGAGATCGGGAGAGAGGCCGCTGATACCATCAATGATACCGTCGATTCCGGTGGACGGATTGTCGCCGTCGGAACCACCTCGGTCAGAACGCTGGAGAGTGTCGCCAAAGATCGCCATATCCAACCCGCACAGAAGGAAACCAAACTGTTTATTCAGCCCGGCTACGAGTTCAAGATCGTCGATGCAATCGTTACCAACTTCCACCTGCCCAAATCCACGCTGCTGGCGTTGGTTGGGGCATTCGCCGGAATGGAAGCGGTCCTGGACGCCTACCAACACGCTATTGAGCAAAAATATCGCTTCTATTCCTATGGCGATGCCATGTTCATTTATTGACAACACCGCTTATCAGTACAGGTATTAGCCAAACCAAGCAATTTTATTAGATTCCTGTGGATTTTTGCGTCTGTTTTGTGCACAATGAGCCCCTTATTTTGTGGAGCCGCACAGTTTGAGAATATGCATCCCGGAAACAGGGCCGAAAATCCGCAAAAACGCTTAAAAACGCATTTTGAACAATAGGAGAATGCGATGTCTTCCGAAAAAGTGATGGTTTTTGATACAACGCTGCGGGACGGCGAGCAAGCCGCCGGCAGTCGATTGGGTGTGCGCGAAAAGCTCGAAGTGGCACGACAACTGGCTCGATTGGGTGTGGATGTCCTCGAAGCGGGGTTTCCTATCTCGTCGCCAAAGGATTTTGAGGCGGTCGAACTGATTGCCAAAGAGATCCAAGGACCGATTATTTGCGGGTTATCGCGAGCTGTGATAGCGGATATCGACGCCTGCGGCAAGGCATTGGCCAAAGCCAAACGCAGCCGGATCCATACGGGGCTGGGCGTTTCGGACATCCATATCGCCGGTAAGTTTGCGGATGATAAGTACGGTAAGACGCTGGGTGAGAAAAAAGTCAAGGCGATTGAGATGGCCATTACGGCGGTCAAGCACGCCCGGCAGTATACCGATGATGTGGAATTTTATACCGAGGACTCCGGCAGGGCCGAGCCGGGGTATCTGTACGAGGTGCTCGAAGCGGTGATTGACGCCGGGGCGACGGTGCTGAATATCCCGGATACGACCGGCTATGCAATTCCGTATGAGTTCGGAAAGCTGATTAAGCAGATTGGCAAAAAGGTTCCGAATATTGATAAGGCGACCATCAGCGTCCATTGCCATGACGATCTTGGGATGGCGGTGGCGAATTCGCTTGCGGGTGTGCGAAATGGCGCCCGGCAGGTGGAGTGTACCATCAACGGCATCGGCGAGCGGGCGGGCAACGCGGCGATGGAAGAAGTGGTCATGGCAATTCGGACGCGTCAGGATTTCTTTGATGTCGATACGAATATCAATGCCGTGGAGTTTTGTCGGACGAGCCGGATGGTATCTGATTTGTTAGGGTTTATCGTACCGCCGAATAAAGCAGTCGTCGGCGGCAATGCGTTTGCGCACAGTTCAGGGATTCATGTGGACGGGGTTTTGAAAAAACGCGAAACCTATGAGATTATGAAGCCCGAAGATGTCGGGGCACAAAAAACCAAGGTCGTGCTGACGGCACGGACGGGACGACACGGGTTGCGGCATCGGCTCGAAGAAATGGGATACTCACTGTCTGCTGAAGAACTGGATCATGTGTATGAGAGTTTCCTGGTCGTTGCTGATAAAAAGAAAGAAGTCTTTGATGAGGATTTAGCGGCGCTGATTGGCGATGAGGTTCGGATGGTCAACGAAGCGTATCATCTGGAATACATGAGTGTTACCAGCGGCACGGGGACGCTGCCGACGGGCGCGGTAAAGATTCGCACCGAAGACGGGCAGACACTTCAGGCAGCGGCTTGCGGGGATGGACCGGTGGATGCGGCCTATGAAGCGATCCGTCAGGCAACGGGCCAGTCGCCCAAGCTGGACCATTACAGTATTCGCTCGATCACCGGCGGCACCGAAGCAATGGGCGAGGCCACGGTGCGAATTGAGAACGAGGCGGGCCGTGTGTTTATTGGCCGGGGCGTCTCGACGGATATCATCGAGGCCAGCGCCAAGGCCTATATCGATGCGATCAACCGGATGGCGGCGGCCCAAGGGGATAATACCCCCTTGGAAAATCCTAAATTATAAATACTAAGCACTAAACAAATTCTAAATTTTAAGCATTAAGTCTTAAACAAAAAACAAAGTTTGAAAAAAAGAAAATAAAAAAACTTATGACCTTGAAGATCGAACTCTTCAATTCGCCAAGGATATTCGTAAATTTACACGAGGGTTTTCGAAAGATTTTGCGGCTTATGAAGATTTAAAACAACTTATTCGATCAAGTGGCTCTGTTGGAGCGAATTACATTGAAGCAAATAATGCATTAAGTAAAAAAGACTATCGAATGCGGGTTAAAATCTGCAAGAAAGAGGCCAAAGAAAGCACCTATTGGCTTCAACTGCTGGAAACCGAAAATAATCAAACAGAGTAAGATCGTATCAAACTTGAAAAAGAGTCTGAAGAATTGACCTATATCTTTGCGGCGATTCTTCGAAACAGTCAGTAGGTTTTAAGATTTTTTTGTTTTGAATTTGTTTATAATTTAGTGCTTAGAATTTAGAGCTTTTAATACGGAGTATTAGAAAATGTCAATGACGATAACGGAAAAAGTTTTGGCGCGGGCGGCGGGGAAGGATCGTGTTGCTGCTGGTGAGTTGATTAATGCGCAGGTGGATATGATCATGTGTCATGATGTTACGACACCACCGGCGATTTCGATGCTGAAGGAAAAGGGCATCGACAAAGTATTCGACCCGGAAAAGATCGTGGTGACGCCCGATCACTTTCAGCCGGCTAAGGATATTAAAAGTGCTGAACTGCATAAACGGTTGGACACTTGGGCTAAAGAGAAAAAACTGCCGTATTATTATAAAATCGGCCGTGCGGGCGTGTGTCACGCATTGCTGCCGGAGCAGGGACACATTCGTCCCGGCGAGGTGATTGTTGGCGGCGATTCGCATACCTGCACCTACGGTGCGTTTGGGGCATTTTCGACAGGAATCGGTTCGACCGATCTGGCCGCGGCTATCGCGACGGGTGTGCTTTGGTTTAAGGTTCCCGCATCGATGAAGTTTGTATTGAACGGTTCACTGAACAAAGGCGTGTACAGCAAGGATGTTGTGCTTGAGGTGATTCGCCGCATCGGAACCGATGGCGCATTGTACAAAGCGATGGAGTTCGTCGGACCGGCATTGAAAGAGATGTCGATGGCGGCCCGTATGACGATTACAAATATGGCCATCGAGGCCGGCGGCAAAAACGGGGTCATCGGATTTGACGAGACGACCCAGGCGTATCTGGACGGCCGGCTCAAGGGCAAGACCGATTATACCGTGTTCGAATCGGATGCGGACGCGGTGTATGTGCACGAAGATACGATTGACTGTTTGGCATTGGAGCCGATGGTGGCATTTCCGAATTTGCCGAGTAACGGTAAGCCGATCAGCGAGTGTGCGGGCGAAGCGATGGACCAGTGCTATATCGGAAGCTGTACGAACGGCCGCATTGAAGATTTGCGCATTGCCGCTGGGATCATTAAGGGCAAAGAGGTTGCCATTCGGACGATTATTGTGCCGACGACGCCAAAAATCTGGAAACAGGCGATTGATGAGGGTCTGGCAGAGATTTTCTATGACGCTGGCTGCGTAGTCAGTGCTCCGACCTGCGGTGCGTGTCTGGGCGGATTTATGGGCATCCTTGCTGCAGGCGAAAAATGCGTCAGTACCACCAACCGAAACTTTGTAGGCCGAATGGGAAGCCCAAAAAGCGGGGTCTATCTCGCCAGTCCGGCAACGGCAGCGGCTTCTGCGATTGAAGGCAAATTGGCTGATCCGAGAAAATATCTATAAGATAAAGAAGAGATAAACTCAGTAAACCCGGATTAACTAAATAAATTCTTGAAAAAGAGCGATTTTAATAAGATTGCCAATCTAAAAAGGATTGAATTATGTTTCGTAATCGTTTGCATGGAAAAACAACGGTTAGAACGAGAGCTAAGAACGGCATAAAAAAAGCTATTGCGCCCATTATCATTTTAACACTTACATGTTCCGGAGGCTGTGCTGTTAAAATGAAAAAAGCTGCTATCGATTTAAACAAGTCGCATTTTGCCAGTTATCATATTGGCAATAGTTTGACGTGGGATATGCAACCTCTAGGGCTCGCAGAATTAGCCCGTCAAAGAAACTACGAACATGAAACGGGATATCATATCGAATGCGGCAAGCCGTTGAAGCATATCTGGAATAATCCCAAGAGTACCTGTGTGGCTCCAGTGAAAAAATTTGGCTACTTTGATGATGCTTTACCGAACCACTCGTGGGATCTCGTGTCCATACAGCCCTACAGTGGCGATTCAACATTACTGGATGACGAAGAAGTTATCCTTAAGATGATTAAGCTTGCTCAGGGTAATCCCAAAAATAAAAACACCCGCTTTTATATATATGCGGCCTGGCCTAAAAGAGGTAACTACCAAACTAAATGGACTACTGATGTGTCGGAAAACGACCGGGCAGCCACTGTTCTTGCACGTGAGTATTTTAAACATCTGATTGAACGTGTTCGTTCACGGACGACTGCACAGGTTTTTATGATTCCTGTTGGTGAAGTTTTATATGAACTGGATAAGAAGCTAAAAGCCGGTGAAGTTCCCGGTTATACAAGTGTCGATCAAATGTATCGTGACACCAACCATCTAAGTCTGGACATCGGTAGATTTACCGCCGCCACAACAACATTTGTGACAGTTTACGGTTCCGATCCGATTGGAATTGTCCAGCCGGCGATGTATTATGGTGAACAAGGCGCTCAATTTACTCCAGAAGTCTATACCGCCATATATTCAACCGTTCGTGATGTCGTTTTTAATTCTCCTTATACGGGAGTGTCCGTCAGGTAAATAGTGAATGAAAAGAAACTGTTTCTTTATAGTAATATTTTTTTAGTAAGGTAAAAAAAGTCAAATTCTAATCCATCTAATCCGCGAAATCCGTGGTTTAAAAAAGGAAAAACAAAAATGTCAAAAGCACATGTATATAAACGGGATCATGTTAATACGGATGAGATTATTCCGGCACGGTATCTCAATACCGACGATGTCGCCGAATTGGCGGCGCACTGCATGGAGGACTTGGACACGGAATTTATGGCCAAGCATCAGGCGGGCGATGTGATTGTCTGTGGTGATGACTTTGGTTGCGGTTCCAGCCGTGAACACGCCGTCTGGGCGATTCAGGGCGCCAACATCGGCGCGGTGATCGCACAGTCGTTTGCGCGAATCTTTTATCGCAACTGCATCAACTGCGGCTTCTATCCGATTGAACTGCACGGCGCATTGGAAAAGATCAACGACGGCGATGAGTTAAAAATCGACTACAACGCCGGCACGATTGACAATAAGACGCAGGGAACGAAAATCGAGTTTACGCCACTGCCGGACTTTGCATTAGAAATCGTCAACGATGGCGGTCTGCTAGATCACATTAAAAAGCAAAAGTAGTGATACAAAATGAACGAGTGTTTTAACCATGAAGCTCATGAAGGACATGAAGAAAAATAATTAAAAACTTCATGCTCTTCATGTTCTTCATGGTAATTTAAGGTTGAAACGACGAAAATAAATGGTATGGATAATAGAAAGGTAGTATCGAAATGAAGAGTTACAAGATTGGTGTGATGGGCGGGGACGGAACCGGCCCGGAAGTGACCGTTGAGGCGGTCAAGGTCATGGAAGCGGCGGCGGTAAAGTTTGGCTTTAAAGTCGAGCAGACTCCGTATGATTTCGGTGGCGAACGGTATATGAAAACCGGTGAAATCCTACCGGACGGCGCTGTTGACGAATTGAAAAAGCAAGACGCGATTCTGCTGGGTGCTATCGGCCATCCGGATGTTAAACCCGGTATCCTCGAAAAAGGGCTGCTGCTGCAGATGCGGTTTAAGCTGGATCAATACATCAATCTGCGTCCGGTTCGTCTGTTCCCCGGCGTGGAAACACCGATCAAGGACAAAGGGCCCAAGGAAATCGACTATGTCGTCGTCCGTGAAAACTCAGGCGACATCTATACTGGTTCCGGCGGACTGATGATGGCGAACACTCCACACGAAGTGGCCACGCAGACTGCTGTCTATACCCGTTTTCAGGTGGATCGCGCCTTGAAATACGCCTTTGAATATGCCCGCAAGAACGGCAAAAAAGCCCGCGGCGTTGGCGAAGAAAATACACTCGGCCTGGTTGGCAAGACCAATGTGCTGACTTATATCTATGACCTGTGGGAGCGGGCATTCCATGAAATGGGCAAAAAGGACTATCCGGATATCCGCCGGGATTACTATCATGTGGACGCGACCTGTATGTGGATGGTCAAGAGTCCGGAATGGTTTGATGTACTGGTTACCGGCAACCTGTTCGGCGATATCATTACCGACTTGGGTGCTATGACGCAGGGCGGCATGGGCATCGCTGCCGGCGGTAACATCAACCCCGAAGGCGTCAGCATGTTTGAGCCCATCGGCGGTTCGGCGCCGAAGTACACCGGTATGGGCGTGATCAATCCGCTGGCCGCAATCTGCGCGATGCAGATGATGCTTGAAACACTGGGCGAAGAGAAAGCCGCCGCCAAGATTGACGAGGCAGTTCGTTTCGTTACAGCCAATAAACTCAAATCGATGGCTGCAAGACAAATGGGTTACACCACCAGCGAAGTCGGCGACATGGTTGCTGAACTGGTCGCTCAATAAATAATTGCCACAGAGGACACAGAGGTTCACAGAGAAATTGTTTTTATGAAATCCTCTGAGTTCTCTGTGTACTCTGTGGCAGGTTTTTTGTCAGAGGTCGTAATGCCGGCTAACTTGACACAGCAGTATAAAAAAGCCGAACAGCGGTATAAGCTTGCCGGGACTGATGCTGAGCGACTTGATGCATTGGAGGAGATGCTGCGAGAAATCCCTAAGCACAAGGGGACCGAGCACTTGCAGGCCGACCTGAAGAAGCGACGCAGCAAGCTCAAAGCGGCGATTGAGGGCAGTGGCAAAAAGAGCGGCGAAGTCAAGCATGTCGATGTATTCCATATCCCAAAAAGCGGGGCCGGACAGGTGGCGCTCATCGGGATGCCTAATGCTGGCAAAAGCGCGATTCTCGCGGTGCTAACCGGCGCCCATGTTCATGTGGCTGACTATCCGTTTACGACAGATAAACCCGCTCCCGGTATGGCCCGGTACGAAGATGTTCACATACAGCTTGTCGATGCTCCGCCGATAACGGCTGACTATGCACCGCCGGGACTGGTAAACACCTATCGCAATGCGGATATCTTGGCCATCGTAATTGACCTGGCGGGTGAGGTGCTGGAACAGATGAAGGTCTGCACGGCGTATCTGGATTCGCACACACTGATTCTGGATGAAACAGCAAACAATCCGCTGGCACGCAAGACATTTGTAATCGCGACCAAGGCGGACATCGCACCGGACAGCACGCTGGAGACGCTGAAGGAATTGACCGAACGGCCGTTTGAGTATATCGAGATTTCGTCGGAAGCCCAGACCGGACTGGACGGATTGTTGCGGCGGATCTTCGAGATGTTGGATATTGTCCGGGTCTATGCGAAAAAGCCCGGCAAGCCCGCGGACATGACCGACCCGTTTACGCTTAAACGCGGCAGCAATGTACATGATCTGGCCTATCATATCCATCGGGAACTGGCTGATAAACTTAAGACCGCTCGCGCCTGGAACTCGCCCAACATCCACGACGGCCAGAATGTCCCTCGTGAACATGTGCTTAGCGATAAGGAAATTATTGAATTGCATTTTGGATAGCCCGGAGGGAAGATTTTACCATGAAGAACTTGAAGAACATGAAGACAACAGTGATGTGTGGTGTGGTGTTAATGGTATCCAGTTTTTTCTGTGGTTGTTCGAATCGCGTTGGTACGGCAATCAGTTACTATCATGCTACTCGGTCGCAGATACAGCTTGGCATGGACAAGGATAATGTTCTGATGATTCTTGAGCCCACGCAAGAAGGTTTGTCATTGCGACAGACGCGTGGGCCGGAGCAATACACACAAGACGGCGTCCATGTGGAAATTCACTTTTTCCGATCCCATGCCAACTATGATAAAATCCTGACCGATGACGAGTTTACTCCTTATGTTTTTCATGATGGAAAACTTCAGGCCATCGGCTGGACAGCCATTGGCGGGCCCAAAACACAGGCACAACCTATCCCGGAACAACATATCACAATTATTCGATAATTTTGCTCATTCTAATAAAAGGGGGAAAACCGCAAAAAAAGCCGAGCGGGGGGATTTCGATTGCACTATAATACCCAAAAATAATAAGCGTTTAGAATGGAGAAGATATGTCACTATTAATGAAACAGATTAAAGAGTGTATCGAGAATCAAAGATTCGTGGAGATTTATCGGGGGCGTCTATGTGAAGATGATGCTATTTTTGGAAAAATCATTGATGCTTCAGATGATTTTGTCAGCATGGTCACTTTTGACGCAGATTTTTATGATGGGATTTCTGTCATAAGAATTGAAGATATTACGCGATTGCGCTGGGGGGGGAATAACCGAATTTCCCAAGAAACAGTAATACAAAAAAAGACTCTGGATTTACAGATACCACGAATTGGCATCACTTCATTTTGCAAAGCTCTTGACGACCTTAATAAAGCATTTGATTGTGTGACAATCCATACGGAAGAAATCGATGATGACATATGCTTTATTGGAGAAGTTAATCAGCTCGATGGTGATCATGTGCAACTTCACGAGTTTGGCACAATGGACAATCTTGATAGATCCTATTTGACGCTTCCGTGGCGAGATATTACACGAATTGAAGCCGACTCTAAGTATGAACGGGATTTAATGTATGTTCACAGTAAAAAGAAAGAGATTCTTTCGTCAAAATAAAAAACAATAGGGATTCCATGAATATACAGGATATTGAAAAATACAGTTCGGCGGTTACGCTTAGCGACATGGAGGTGTTTGTCTTTCCGGAGCTGATGTACAGCTTGGTTTTGGCGAATATTATGAGTCCGATCTTCTGGCGGTGGCGAGAAGAAGAAACCTTTAAGAAACTTGAGGGTAAAAGTACTTACCGCCGACTAATGCGGATGCGGCAGTATGTGATGGATGAGTACGAGTTCAACCTCGACCTGAACACCTGGGGGTTGACGCATAAGGATGCTGAGCTGAAACGCTTTGGTGATTACATTTCCCCGGAAGATATTGGCCGCAGCAATGCGCTATTTGGTTATACTGGCGACAAGTACTATTTCGATGTGGATATCCGGCGGCACTTTGGGTTGGATCAATATGACGGCGACATTATCCCGTACTGGAAAACGGAGACTATCGAGGCGATGAACGCGTTCCGCCTCAAAGACGGATACGAGGCGGGCGCGGGTGAATGTGTGTCGCTTTCGACGCTGTATGCAGCGGCGGCGTTTGTGGTGTGCGGGATACCGCTGGATGATATTTATATGGTCCTGACGCCGCTGCACTCGCAGAACTTTATCGACATTAACGAGGGGATCATTACCAACAACCGCCGGCTGGTCACCAAGCCGATGTGGTTTAACGGGACGGAAATCTCCGATAAGGCGCAACGGGCCATTCGCAATGAACAGGTTACGGTCGTCGCCCATAACACCGGGTACATTCATTGCTTTTATGATACCGCCACGATTGACGCCGGCCGTTATCAGCACTTTACCCAGCGGTTGGACGGCTATCTTGACGCGAAGCTGACCCATCTGAACTTTGCCAACTTTCTGCGATCGAAGGGGGAGTACCAAAAGTACTTCCAGTTCTGCCGCCATCGACGGGGTGAGCGGATGTTTGTCAAGGCCGAATCGCTTTATGGCTATGAACACGGCAGCCGTTTTCGCATTCATGATGAGACATTTTCTAAACTGCTGGCCGATGTTTCCGAAGAAGACTACTCACCCTACCAGCTTGAGGGGCGTTTGTGCTGCGAACAATTGATCGGGTTTTCGGAATATGAAAATATCGATATTCAGAACGCCGAAGACCAGAGGAAGTTCGCAACCTTTATTTCACCGTTCGCCCAGCAGGACGCCGAATCGTGTATTAAGGATTTAGCAGAATTTCTGCGGGTTGTGCCGCGGTTGCCGCACACCCCCCAAGAGCACAAAACCGCTGATCCGATCCAGATCGATCCAGCTTGGTCGCGCGAGGAGGTGATCGAATATCTCGAATCCATCCGGGACACAAATATCACCGCCGACCTGGCATTTTATGCCTATCGGGATATGACTCGCTGCGACTGGCGGCCGTTTATCAAGGCGGCTGTTGAGCGGTGTCCGGTTTCAATCGAAAAATACAGCGATGAAAATATCGACCGGATTTACAGTCAGCTCAAGGAAATGACGAACGAATCGATCTACGACGGCCCGCGATTGGCCCAGCCGGACGAAGTGGCCAACTACAACACCGGCGACGGTATCGAAAAAGCATTCGTGCTGGCCAATATCCTGTACAAGCGAACCTCCGATCAACCGGTTAAAATAGACATCGGCAACGGCAAGGCGATTGTAACATTAGATAAGGAATATGCCTTTACGACATCAAAGGATCTTGAACAACACATAGATATCTCACCGGATGGTGTCGAAGTTAACTGATGTGCGAGTAGCCGAAGCCTCCGTGCTTCGAAATAAAATCAGAATCTGCCAGAGGTGAATGGCTTTTTTAGTCTCAAGCAGGAACGCTTGAGCTATATTATTCTGAGCGTGCCCGTTTCCATGCGGTCTTTCGGCTGTGTTTGCGGGTGCGGTAGCCGATGATGAAATAGTAGCTGAACCAATAGCCGATCTTGGCGACGATGGCGCCAAGAATAATCCCGCCGATGAGTGTTTCAAGACCAATCTTTGTACAGACCGAACCCACCTGCCGCCAATAGTCCGCCGTAAAGAGATGGGTTAGTATATAATTCAGGGAAAATGTCTGATCCAATAGCGTTTGTATCTGCTCCGGTTCGACCTTTGGCTTTTGATGGAAAAAAGGTAAGACCAAACGACCCAGACGATAACACGGGTAATAGATCAAAACAAAGGTCAGGGGATTGCTTATCCAGACGGCAATCAGAGCGAGGACTTTATTGGCGCGAATCAGTTGAGCAAAAAGAAAAGCCAGCAATAGATGCAGACCAATAAAGGGCAGGTAGGCCACGAAAAAACCCGCCGCGACGCCTCTGGCCATCCGCTGCGGGGAGTCATCGACATGCAGAATGCGAAACTTAACAAACCGCAGGACCGGACGGAATCGGAGTAATAAGCGAAGTCTGTAATTCATTTTGCCAACTGTAACTCAATCTTTTCCAGAACCATTTCAACCATTACATTTTCAATTCGGTGTGCCGGATTTGTATCCTTGATTTCAATACCGCGCTTTTCCGGATCGACAGCAACGACACACTCCGGCCGCTGATACGGCCCCAGCCGTAAGGGATTGGTATTGCCGAAGATCACAACCGCAGGAGTCCCGGTTGCCAGTGCGATATGCCCAGGGCCGGTATCGTTGGAGACCGCCGCGGCCGCCTGATCGAACAGCGCAACCAGTTCCGGGATGCTGGTCTGCCCGGTCAGATCGACAACGGGCGAATCAGTATTCGCCCGGACGGCCTCCGCATAGCTGCGATCGCTTTCGGTTCCCACAACGACCGCCTCCCAGCCGTGTTGGCGATGGAACGCTTCGGCCAGCTTCGCGAATTGCTCGGCGGGCCAGCACTTATAGGCATGGGCCGAACTGGGGATCAATACAAGAAATTTCTTCGGCGTAAGCTGTGCGGCTTCCAATTTCCGCCGGATCGAGTCCTGTGCGGCTATAGGGGCGGTCAGGGTGCAATCAGATGAACAGCTCTGAACACCAACCGATTTAAGTATGGCAAAATAAGTGTCTAAAATATGGACCGAATCATCCGGGCGATCAACCTGATGCGTATAAAACAGATGTGCGAACTCCCGGGCCTCTTTCATCCCGACCCGGCGGGAACATCCGGTCATTTTCGCAAAGATCGCGCTGCGAAGCAACCCCTGCAAATCCAGTACAAGGTCAAAGTGTCCCTCCCGAAGCTGCTTTCTGAAATCACACAGACACCGAAATGCTCGCGGACAGCAAAACCATTTCGCCATCCCTTTTCGGTCAAACAAAAGCATCTCGTCCAGCCCTTCGGTGCATTCTAAGAGAGGAGCAAACTCTTTACGCACCAGCCAGGTCAGCTTGGCCTGCGGAAACGCCGCCCGCAAAGACGGCAACACCGGCAGCGCATGAACAATATCCCCCAGCGCACTGGGCTTAATGACCAAAATATTTGTATAGTTCGTTGTCTTCATCGTTGCCGGGTATTCTATTCGATAGCCGGTATTTTCGCAAATAGCTTGTTATGACAAATGCGAACAGTGGATAAAAACCGCTTGATTGGGGCCATTTTATTGGGGGCCATGCCGCCATCACTCCATTTTTTCACTAATTTTCTTGCAAAATAGGTGTTCTCTTTGTAAAGTACTCGCCGCTTTGGTTTGTATGTTGGTATTGTAGGCCAACCTGTAACGCCCCACAGGTGTTGCAGGAAAGACAGGTAACGGGCGATTAGCTCAGTTGGCAGAGCAGCTGACTCTTAATCAGCGGGTCGTGGGTTCGAATCCCCCATCGCCCATAGGGTGCGTTTCGTAAAGATTCGCACCCTTTTTCTTTTGTTCGTAAATTGAAGCGTGTAAGAGCGTTACATCATCCCCCTGTTTTTTCTCTTGCGACTCTCTGCGTTTTATTTCCGGTGTTTCGCCTGTAGTGTGCACCCGATTGTGCACCCTTTTTTCAGCGTCCTTGAGGACGGCCAATTTTGCCGCCTGTTTCATATCCTGTTCGGTGATTTGAGCGTAATGCTGCATAGCAACGGCGGGACTGTTTCCTATCCACGAACAGACGGCTTTGATATTTCCCTCTGTTAGCTTGAAAAGTTCCGTTTCTCTTGTGCTTCGTAGATTTTGGAATGTTTTTGGCCAAATAGTCAGTCCGGCACGCTTAATAATCTTATTCATCTGGGTACGAAGATTTACAGATTTATCCCTGTACCGAGTGATACAATAAGCCGTCCCGGCTTTGGCTTGGTCAAATACATCCTGTAAAAGCGGCGTCAATTCGGGAAACAAAGGGACGGTTCTTATACCCCCGTCTGCATGATGCTCGGTTTTCGTTGCGTGTACTGTGAATTGCTCATTGCCAAAGTCAATATCCTGCCATTTAAGCCGTAGGACTTCACTGGGGCATCGTAAGCCCCCGAATCGGGCCAAACCGAATATCAATCGCCATTCGGCATCAGGGCAAGCATCAAGGACTTTCTGGGCCATTTCTGGGGTAATGTAGAAGAAGCGGGCGTTATTCGCTCTGATTCTAACGGGCTGCCCTCGAAATGGATTCTGGTCAACCAACCGATTTTCAATAGCAGCATTAAAAAACTGTCGGCTTATGGCGATATGCTTTCGGGCTGTGTTTTCTGATAGACCAACTGCTCCGGCCAAGAACGCTTTGAAGTTTTTCGCTTCGAGTTTATTAACAGATCCCAATGGCGTATTCTTGAAAAATAGTGAAAGTCGTCTGGACACATTTTCCAGTTTGCGGATTGTGTCAGATTTCGTCTTTTTGTCCTTTTCCCTCATTTTGATATATGCTTCGCACCACTGCTTGACAGTATGGGTTTTCTTTTTCATTCGAGATTCGGCAAGCCCCAACTTTTCAAGCCGCACTTGCAGGGATTCGGGAATACCGGAAAGCCATTCCTGCGTACTCAAGGGCAGTTTTGCCCCAATGTTATGCCTGATTAGCCACTGTATATGTTTTTTGACATCCTGAGCATCATCTTTTGTAATCTTTCCCAAAGCAATTTTAGGACGGTCTGGGTGTTCTTTGGGAGAAAGCTGAATATCGTATCGAATACCCGTTTTTGATTGTTTTCTGACGATGCTTGCCATTTTCAACCCCGTTTCTTTTTTGGCTTTAATTCTAAATCCAGATATTTACAAAGCTGCTCTGCCACATTTAAGGAGCAGATTCCTTGGTTGACAAGACGAGACAGTACAGCTTGGTCGATTTTCGTATCCTTGCTGATTTGATACCGGCTTATACCGGACTTCTTGATAGCTTTTGTGAGTTCTTCTGCAATCATATTTTGTAATAATATCCTATACTTGCTAATATGTCAAGCGGTAAATATGTTTTTTACGAAATTACTGTTTTTGCCTGCTCGATAAACTCATCAAGGTCAATCGGGTCAAACCGAATCAATCGGCCCATACGAACTGTTTTGATTTTTCCGATGTTTTGCAGGTTCCACAAAGTTCGTTCAGAAATACACAAATAGTTCGCCGCTTCCTTGCTTTTCAATAATCTGCTCATTTTTCATCCTCATAAAGGTCTTGGATCATTTTCTGTTGACGCTGTTTGGTCTGCTCTGGGGTCAAAGGAGTGCCTTTGGTAGTTTTATTAAATGCCTTCGCTTGCCCCAGAGTAGGCAAAGGCGGGGGCATTTGTTTTATATTCTCTTTCTTATCTATTTCTAATAGGTCGTCCGTTTGTTCGGGCAATAACGAACAGTTGTTCGGGTTGTAACCGTCCACTTGTTCGGGCTGCTGACCGTCCATTTGTTCGGGCTTGATCCATTTGGAGTCAAGTTTACAGCGT
>JAGGWF010000232.1 GCA_021157685.1 Planctomycetota bacterium
ACGCGGAACTGGTAACCTGTCAGCAGGAAAAAGGAACCCTGCAGGGTCAATTGGACCAGGCAAATACCACCATCACGGAAAAAAACACCAACATTGAAGCATTGAAAGCTGAGCACGCCGAGATGGAAACCAAGACGATGGAAAGCATCACGCTCATGATGACTAAACAAGCCGCCAAGGACAAGGAGCTGAAGGAAAAGTTGGCGCAAAAGGAACGGGAAGTCACCTACCTCAGGAAAACAAACGACGAGTTCAAAGAGAAAGTCGTTTCGCTGGAAGCACAGATCGCTAAACATGCCTGCGCAACCCCCAAGGCAGAGGTCACTGAGAAAGTTGAAGAGTAATAGCTTCTTCTTTAAAAATCCATAAACGCCGGCGGCATCTGACTTGTCGTCGGCATTTTATTTTGCCCTGCATATCGCATTTGACACATTGACCACATCAAGCATTTCGGCGACATCGTGAATACGGACCACTGAGATACCTTTTTCAATTGCCAGTGCCACAGTGGCTGCTGTGCCAAAAATTCGATCTGCGGGCGTTTCCTTGCCGGTAACCTGACCGATAAATCGCTTGCGGCTGGTACCCACCAGCACGCGATAACCCAAATCACACAACCGGTCCAGCCGATTCAATAGTTGCAGATTATGTTCAAGCGTTTTGCCGAAACCAATCCCTGGATCCAGTATAATGCGTTCTCTGGGGACACCAGCGTTTTCGGCCTCTTTAGCCCGTTCCATGAGATACTCATACACCTCGGCCACCACATCAGCATAGGACGGATCGGCCTGCATCATCCGCGGCTTTCCCTGCATATGCATCAGGATCACCGGTGTTTGTGCCTGCACCACCAACCCCTTCATCGCCTCATCGGTCAATGCGGTAATATCGTTGATAATCGAAGCTCCCGCCTCCAACGCCACTTGAGCAACAACAGTGTCCGTCGTGTCAATGCTGATAGGGATATCGATCTGCTGGCTCAGTTTTCTTATTACCCCAATCACGCGTGCGATCTGATCTTCCGCAGAAACGGATTCGGAACCGGGACGGGTGGATTCGGCGCCAATGTCGATAATCGCGGCCCCCTGCTGTGCCATCTCGACACCGCGGGCGACGGCCTTGTCGGTGTTCTGGTAAAGCCCGCCGTCACTAAATGAATCCGGCGTAACATTCAAAACGCCCATCATGATCGCCCCGGCGGAAAAATCTAGTTTACCGGTCAGCCATTCAAGGGTCCGGGGGAGTTTTTTCATTATAACGATACCTTAAAACCAATGCCCGCCAGTTTATTCACCGCGCAGCACTCAATCCCAAGCAAGATGATCTTTGTATTATGAAACTCCCACCGCCGCGGATAATCTTTCCGCAGCATATCAAACCACGCTGGGCGCTCATCGGCCGGCTGCAACAAAATCTCTCGCATATTGAAATCGTCCCGGTTGATAGTATAGACCTGCTGAACGATGTTATGAAGGGCCCTTTCTTCGCCGCCGGCGGGCGGACGCTTCTTGATTCGAATCTCCGGCACATCCGGTTCGGGCAAAAAGTTATCTGCTGTATGCGCCGCGCGAAGACCAAAATGCTGACATGCAGCATTATAGATCATAATCATTCCGGCCACCTTGCCGTCATAAGAATAACCGGCGATATGCGGCGTGGAAAGATCGACATTTTGCAGCAGCCATGGATCGACATTGGGTTCAGTCTCCCATACATCCAGCACCACACCGCCGAGTTTGCCGGACTGTATCGCTTTTTTCAACGCAGCCTCGTCCTGGACCTTGCCGCGTGAGGAGTTGATAAACACCGCACCATCTTTCAAAGAAGCGAAGAATTTTTCGTTCGCAAGATGATAGGTCGCATCCGGGCCGTCCTGAGTCAGTAGCGTGTGCATCGTAATAAAATCGCAGTTGTACAGTTCTTCCATCGGCCGATATTTTGCATCGCCGGTTTGCCGCTGCAAAGGTGGATCATTCAAGATCACACTCATCCCTAAAGCCTGACACTTTTTTTCGACACGGGAACCCACATTGCCCACGCCAACGATACCAATAGACCGACCTTCGAGCTGAATTTTCTTCTTTTTGACCAGTGCCAGCAGTGCCGCTGTAATATAATCGGCCACACTCATCGCATTGGACCCCGGCGCCGAGGCAAAGCCGATACCTTGGCGCCCAAGGTAATCTTGATCGACATGCTCGGTGCCAATGGTCGCAGTGGCAACAAATTTGACGGTACTGCCTTCGAGCAAGTCTTGATTGACCTTGGTAATGCTGCGCACCAGCAGGATGTCGGCCTCTCTGACGAGATCGGCAGTCATTTCACGCCCCCCCGCCAGCGTAACATCACCGATACTGGAGAAGCACTCTTTGACAAATGGTATATTCTGATCCGCTACAATTTTCATTCTTTCCCTTTTTCTCTTTGTATTTGACAGGATTACGGGTTTACAGGACACATTTTAACCGCAGATCGTACGGATTAACACGGATTAATTGGGGGATAGATAAAAATACAAAACAGTCCCAATTTTCATAAGCGAAATCCCTCTAAGTGACTTCTTGAAATAGACTAAGAACCAAAGGATGAAAGTCTGGGAGTAATAAAATAAACGCGACACAAGAAAACCAGTATGAAAAAAATTTATTTCAAAAATTGAGGTTGACAGATTTGTCTAACCCTTTATAATGACCCGCTTTCAATGAAACCGTAGGAGTGTTATACAATTATGAAGAGTTTTTTAGCAAAAAAAGAAACCGTCAAGCGTAACTGGCGTGTGATTGATGCCGATGGAGCCATTCTGGGCCGCCTGGCCGCCAAGATTGCCGTGACCCTGATGGGCAAAGATAAACCCATCTATACCCCCCATGTCGATACCGGTGACTTTGTGATCGTCATCAACGCCGACAAGGTCCGAGTCTCCGGCAACAAGGCCGAAACCAAAGAATACCAGCGATACAGCGGGTATCCGGGCGGCCAAAAGATCATTCCGTACAAGCGAATGCTCGAACGACACCCCGAACGCATCGTCGAGATGGCGGTCAAACGGATGCTGCCCAAGAACACACTGGGCGCCCATATGTATAAAAAACTGAAAGTTTACAGCGGCCCCGAACATGATCACGCCGCTCAGAAGCCGCAAAAAATGGAACTGTAACTTTTACTGAGAATACGGAAAGCATATGACCGAGATACAGAACGAAAGCCCTCTGATCAATCCGAGCGTTGTTGACATACCCGATGCCGCTCCTGTTGTAACCGTCAAAGCCGCTACACCGGATATGGGCGGATTCATCTGGGGAACCGGCCGTCGTAAAAGCAGTGTCGCCCGCGTTCGCGTCAAACCCGGCAAAGGCCAACTGCTGATCAATAAACAACAAGTCCATGAGTACTTCAGCCAGGAAAAGGATCGCAATGCGATTTCTGCCCCGCTGAAGGCAACTGATACAGTTGGGAGTCTTGATGTGTTTGTCAATGTCAAAGGCGGCGGCACAACCGGTCAGGCCGGGGCCACCATGCTGGGCATCGCCCGGGCGCTGAAAGCTTATGATCCCAATCTGATGCAAGTGCTTCGTGACGGTGGATACCTGACGCGCGACAGCCGTATGGTTGAACGGAAGAAACCCGGCCAGCCAAAAGCTCGCAAGAGCTTCCAGTTCTCGAAGCGTTAATTTGCTTTTTTCGAGATTACCAATTACAATAAGCCGCCGGAATGGGCGGCTTTTTTTATGCGTTATTGAAAGGACACAAAATGGTACGCGTTGCAATCATCGGAGCCAGCGGCTACACAGGCGTTGAGTCCATCGAGATCATCCTGCGGCATCCGCAGGCCAAGATAACCTATCTAACCGCCCTGCCGGATGAATGCGGTCCTGTTACCAAAACCTTTGGCCAACTCGCCGGACGGCTGGATATGATGATTGAGCCGCTGGATTTGGATGTGTTGGCCTCAAAGGCCGATGTCGCTCTGTGCTGTCTGCCGCATAAGGTATCGATGGGGTTCGTGCCGAAACTGCTGGCCACCAGCGTTAAGGTCATTGATTTCAGCGCTGACTACCGGATCAAAGATGTTTCGGTTTATGAAAAATACTATCAGCCACATACGGACACCAAAAATCTAAAAAATGCGGCCTACGGTCTACCGGAGCTGTTCCGGGAGCAGATCAAGGGTGCTGACATCGTCGCCAACCCCGGCTGTTATCCAACCGGTGCGGCCTTAGCTTTGGCACCGGCCCTGAAAGAGGACTTGATTAAACCGAGCGGCATTATCGTCAGTTCGGTAACCGGTGTTTCCGGTGGCGGGAAGAACCCCTCGCCGCTCTTCCATTTTCCGTATATGAATGAAAACATCTACCCTTACGGCGTGGGGGTGCATCGGCACATGCCGGAGATGGAGCAGGTCGCCTCAACTGTTGCCGGTAAGCCCGTTGAACTGCTTTTCCAGCCGCATGTCGGGCCGTTCGACCGGGGCATTGTCTCCAGTACCTATTCCGATCCGGTTGGCGATGTCACGCCGGAACAGTTGATGACCCTCTACACTGATTTCTATAAAAACGAACCGTTTGTGCAAGTTGTTTCAAAACCACCAGCGGTTAAAAATGTGGCCAAGAGCAACTACTGCCATGTTTTCCCGACCATCGCCAAAGGCAAAGTGGTCGTATTCTCAGTGATCGACAACCTTATTAAGGGTGCCTCCGGCCAAGCCATACAGAATATGAACATCCTGTTCGACCTACCGGAAACCATGGGACTCGAATAGGATTAATAGCCACAGAGCACAGGACTCAGAGAAATCAAAATATATCTCGGCATCCTCTGTGGCAAAAAAATTAGGGACAAAAAAATGGATACAGGGACATTAAAAGTCGCAACTTGTCAGTTTGGCGTTACAGCCGACATCGGGGCTAATGCCGCAACGATATGCTACCAGATGCAGCAAACCGCGGATAAAAACGCGAGCATCGTTCATTTTTCCGAATGCGCCCTCAGCGGCTATGCGAGTGTCGATTTTAAAACCTTTGCCGATTACAATTGGGACTTACTCAAAAGCAAGACGCTGGAGATCATCGAGTTGGCCGGTCAACTGAATCTGTGGGTTGTATTGGGAAGCAGCCATCGGCTCACCGAACCCAACAAGCCGCACAATTCGCTCTACCTGATTTCTCCCGAAGGTAAACTCGTTGACCGCTACGACAAACGATTCGGAACCGCTATCGATCTGGACAATTATACCCCCGGCGATCATTTTGTACATTTCGACATCAACGGCGTCAAATGCTCGCTGCTGATCTGTTTTGATCTGCGATTCCCGGAATTGTACCGGGCCTTGTACAAGGATGGTGTCAAATGCATTTTTCAATCATTCTACAATGCCCGCCAGCAAGGCCCCAGCATCCATTCGGAGATCATGCGTCAGACCATGCAGACCAACGCCGCCAACAACGGCTTCCGAGTTAGTATGAGCAACTCCTGCGGCTGGTTCTGCCCGTATCCATCCTGCTTCATCCAACCGGACGGCCGCATCGTCGAGCAATTGCCCGAACACAATGAGGGCCTGATGATCAACACGGTCGATCTGAGCGAAAGATTCTACGATCCCTCCGCCGACTTCCGCGACAATGCCATTGCCGGAAAGCTGACAAACGCAAGCGAACAGCTCGGCGACCAGCGTTCAATTCATCGAGACGCACTTTAGCGGCCATTCACCTCTATTTCGCATCTTCAATACCTCAATAGTGTCTCAAATTGTCAAATTTGACTCTCAAGATCACATATTTTTGTACTTGCCACCCCAACATAATTCATGTAGACTCCGAGGTTTTATGTTAAAGAGACGATACTTTAGATAATGGAGGTTATTGACTGTGGCGAATCTCAAGGACATCCGCAACATCGTGCTCCTAGGACACGGAAGCAGCGGAAAAACATCGCTGGCTGAGGCAATTCTGCATACCACCGGCACCATCAACCGTCTGGGCAGCATCGACGAGAAAAATACCGTCGGCGACTTTGACGATGAAGAAAAGGAACACGGCTACTCGATTCATTCGGCCTTGATACACGCTGATCACAACGGCAAACTCATCAATATCATTGACACACCCGGCTATCCCGGCTTTATCAGTCCGTCCCTTGTAAGTATTCCGGCGGTAGAAACAGCTGTGGTCGTTATCAGCGCATCGGCGGGGATCGAAATGAACACCCGCAAGCTGTTTCAGGCCGCAACCAACGCCAACAAGGCTCGCATCATCGTCATTAACAAAATGGATTCAGACAATGTCGATCTGGCAGAATTGGTCAAACAGATACAGGAAACATTCGGCCAGCAATGCCGCTGCGGGAACCTTCCGACAGCCGATAAGTCTTCCGTGATCGATTGCATTGGCAATCAGGACGGTGAGTCACCCGTAATGGATGTCGCACAGGCACACACCGATCTGCTCGAAAGTGTCATCGAAGCCGATGATGAACTCATGGAAGCCTACCTTGGCGGCGAAGAGGTCTCGCCCGAAAAAGTCGCGCAGGTCTTCGTCAAGGCCCTCTTGGCCGGTACGATTGTCCCGGTCATCTTCACCGACGCTCGTAAGGAGGTCGGCATCAGGGAACTGCTGGACCTGATCGCAAATTGCACACCCTCCCCGGTGAATGTGCCCCCTGCCAAACTCATAAACGGCGAAGAGACCACAGAAGTCAAAGCCGACCCGAACGGACCCTTTGCGGGCCATGTTTTCCGCGTCGGGTTCGATCCTCGTTCAAATATGAAATATACCTCAATCCGTATTTTCAGCGGTTCGCTGGATACCGGAACTGGTTTGATGGTCAATGACGCCAAAAAGCCAATTCGCCCCGGCCACCCGCTTCAAATGCAGGGTACCGAAATCAAAGAGGTTGACAAAGGCGTTTGCGGCGACATCGTAACGCTGGCAAAGCTTGATGAACTCAAGCTCGGCGACTTGGTTCACGATGGTAAATTCGCGGGCAAGTTTGAGACATGCCCCCTGCCCAAACCGATGTTCGCGTTGGCGCTGGAACCGGCGTCCCGTGGCGATGAAGGTAGAATCAGCGCTGCTCTTGATAAGCTGACAGCCGAGGATGCCTGCTTTGTAGTCTCTCATGACACCCAGACCAAAGAGCTGGTGATTAACGGCATGGGCGATCTTCACCTGCGAGTGATGCTCAGCAAACTCGAAAACCGCTATAAAGTGAATGTCAACACCAAGCCCCCAAAGATCCCCTACCGTGAAACGATCACCGGAAAAGGCGAGGGCCACTACCGTCACAAAAAGCAGTCCGGCGGCTCAGGCCAGTTTGGCGAGGTCTATCTTCGGATCGAACCGATCCAGCGAGATTCCGATCCGTCCCTCGAATATAATTGGGATATCTTCGGCGGCTCGATTCCGGGCCAGTTTGAACCGGCCGTCCTCAAGGGCATCCATGATGTCATGAGCGCTGGCTATCTCGCCGGATTCCCCATACAGGATGTCAAGGTTTCAGTCTATGACGGAAAGTATCACGCCGTCGATTCCAAGGAAGTCGCCTTCCGTGCCGCAGGCAAAGGCGCCTTTATGGATGCACTGAGCAAAGCGAGACCGTCCCTGCTGGAACCGATTGTCGATATCGAGATTACCATTCCGGCTGAGAACATGGGCGACATCACCGGCGATTTGGCCTCTCGTCGCGGCCGCGTCAGTGGTCAGGACATGCTGGCCGGCGATATGATGGTCATTAAGGCCAAAGTACCGCTGAGCGAAATATCCAACTATAACAGCCAACTCAAAAGCGTTACCGGCGGTCAGGGCAGCTACGAAATGGAACTGAGCCACTACGACCCCACCCCGCCAAACGTCCAGCAACAGGTCATCGACCAATACAACAAAGAAAAACAGGCCGAACACGAATAACTTGTAACACCGGCTTCCAGTCGGCAGTTGAACTGCAATACTCCAAAGCCCGGTTTCACCAAGAACCCGGGCTTTTTTACTGGGAACGCGGGCATCTAAAGCCATTATAAATTTGATCCGTTCTTCCGTAACACAGGTCTCCATCCAAGGCATAAGCATTCTCCTTTCTAAGGAACCACTTATACCAATTCCAATTAATTAATGCGCTCGGCATAGGGAGGCCGGCAAACCGATTGAATGATCGTTGGATTGAGAACCGAGTCGTGCCAGGCGTCGATTGTAGCATGACGAAGTGCGTCATAATCAGCATAAATTCTGTTTGCCCAATAGTGGCTTCGCAAATAAGGCCAAAGATTCTCAACAGGATTAAGCTCGGGCGAGTATGGCAGCAAAGATTATTATAATGCGCATGCCGATAACCCAAAACTTCAACAACATCATACCCTTTGAAGCATTTGGCAACATCCAGGACCAGACACTCGCGGGTGGTCTGCATCATATCTACAGCCGAGTATGCCATCCTAATTTTTCAAACTCCGGCAAAGATTCTGACTATTTAACGATACTTAGATTCTCGGATAGCCTTAGCAAGTGAAAGTATGTTACTGGCAACAATATCCGGCATCGGGCTATAATCTTCAAGGTCGGACCTCTTCGTCTCCCCAGAAAGAACAAGTGCGCCAACAGTATGTGCGCGAACCGCCATAGCCATATCCGTATACAATCTGTCTCCAACCATAGCCAGTTCGCACGGCTCTAAGGCGTGTCTTTTCAGAATTCCCTTTATCATACACGGATTGGGTTTACCCAAAACAATATCCGGCCGACGTGAGGTCGCTTCTTCGAGACAGGCACAAACCGCACCGCAATCAACCAGAACGACCGGTTGATCTGTCGGACATATTTTATCAGGATGCGTGGCGATATACGGTTTTCCCCGGGCGATCCAGTAGGCCGCCTTGCACATCCGCTCGTAGGTCAGTTCGGTATCAAAACCCACGACTACGATATCCGGTTCGTCTCCGTCAAGTTCTGTTACGATGCCAAAGCCCGCTTTTACAAATTCCCTGCGCAAACTGAGGGTGCCAAAAATAAAGAGTTTTTTATTTTTCCCGAAATTGGATTCGAGATATTCAATCGTAGCCAAAGACGAAGTATAGATCTGGCTTTCATCGGCCTTTATACCAAGATTTTTGATTTTCGTGAGATAGTCAGAAGCACTTTTAGAAGAATTATTTGTCAAAAAAGTATAGCCGACCCCTGTCTGCGTGAAAATATCCAGTGCTTCAGCAGTAAAGCTAAAAAGTGTTTTACCGCTATATATCGTGCCGTCCATATCGAGGGCCACATGTCGGATTTTAGCTAATGTTGCTTTTTGCTCAGCGGTCAGTTTCATTAAACTCATTGTAAATATAGTTCCCGGCCTACTACACTGCTCTCGATTGAAAAACACCGTTTTTCAACGAAGAAGTCTCTTGTGTCCGATAAGTAGTGTATATGAAAGATTACGCATTGTCAAAAGAACGAATAGCTGAATTGGAAAAATTCCATCGGATTGGATGCCGGATCAAGTCCGACATGACATCCCACTGGTTATTATTTATCGTAACCGTTCACGGGGTCAAAAATGCTTTTTTGACTCAAAAATCGAGTTTCTCTTTGTTACAGACCCACGGTTTTAGATCTTTTTTGCGTATTTTACATATCGAAGGATTCTCGAACGCCGTTTTTGGGACAGTATCGATGTTTAGGCCCCGTGAACGGTTACTATTTATCTTTAATCTGAGAAATCTGTGCAATCGGTGGACTAA
>JAGGWF010000243.1 GCA_021157685.1 Planctomycetota bacterium
CAGGTTTTGTTAGAAAAGATGGACATTTAAATCGGATAATAACGATTCAGGAGTAACGATGCTTAATAGCGTGGGCACAACAAAGCTATTTGCGGCCACCCTATACGATAGGTTTATCTTGAATAAGCTGAACTCGTGCTTGTAGAACGCAAAGCTTGCGACGAAGAATATCACTGTCGGCTCTGGCTGAAAAGCTAATCCACGAATATCAGACTGATTCGTTGTCGAAGCAGCCCACGCTTTAAGCGTCCATAAAAAATATGAAATGAACAGCACAAAAAAACAGTTGACAAAGGTCGTTCCATATCAGGGTGGAGCCAATTGCCTGTTTGCCCATGCTGGCAAGAACAGAAAATCCCCTGCGATGGATTACACAAAACCATGAAGGACAAAACAAACACCCTGAAATCCGCTTGCAGGAACTTCTTTTCGTCGTTTTTTCTTTGACAATCTCTCCCTACAACCCCATAAAACCGACCCTCTAAACAACCCCTCTAGAGTATTATCAGACACTCAAATAATGCGACTGTTTGCCCTCATTTTCATTGATTTTTTGCCCGGATTTTGATATACTCCTATTCCATAATCATGGCTTTGGGGGCCGTAGTAAAAGTACTTATTTTTGTGATGAAAAATAAATAACTGAAATCTTTCCTCCTCCTCCAAGTCGAACAAGAAGCCAATCTCCGGTAGAAGGTTCGACCAACAACAACCTCGCTTGAATGAGTGAGTGAAAAATAGCTTAGGGGTCTATACGCGTGTAAGTGTATGGACCCCTTTTTTTATAAATTGAACAAATCCGAAATATCCCGTGTGTAGGCCGGCTCGATGATGCACTTGCCCAGACCGATCTCGAGCAGGTACTTGACCTGATGTCCCTGAAAGCGCGTTAGGACGCACACCAAATTCCCGCCGCACTTTTCCAGCAGCATCTGACAGCGTGTTACCGTTACATCCTTATCTTCTGCGGCGTGAAAGCAGACCACCGTTTCGCCGCTGTTGGCCGCAGCTAAAAACTCCTGCAAGCCCACTGTCTTTGTGGACGCACCGTTCTCCGCGGCAACCTGCAAAAAGTCGTTAAGTTTATCAAAGTCGTCACGGATAGTGATGATGGTTCCAGCCGTTTTTGAAAACGACTGGAACAGGTTTTCAAGATCAATGTCTTTGAGGATTTGTTTCCATTCGGATTTGTTGACACCGATGGACTTGGCAAACTGAACGGCGAGCGTCTTTTCCTTCGGGTTCACCCGGCCGTCTGCCTTGCTCATCACGATCAGCGACTTCAGCGTTGCCACCGCCTTGTTCCGATTTTGAACCGGATACAGTGGCACACTGTCTTTACGCACCTCCTTAAGCAGGCCGTTCCAGTCATCCACCTGCACCCCCAGCTCCGTTGCGGCCCGGGACAAAAACGACTTCTCCGCCGCGTGGATCGTTCCGTCACAGCACATCAACTGCATCAGGTTTTTGATACAATTCAGATTATCCATTACCGCCGTCATCAGATTGCCTCCGATTCAGAATACTGCTCCGGTTCGTTTTTGGCGGCTGCGCCGATGGCTTTCCAGAAGCACCAGCCGAGGCCGAAGACGATCAGGACGAATATGACGCCGAGGATGACATAGGATGTGCCGCTGAGGTGGTCGGCGGGTTCGACCGGGGTTCCCTCCAGAATATCAGCTGCTTTGGCAGCGACTTTATTGGACAGGTCGATCAGGATCACCAGTACACAGATATTGATATTGGCGATTGATAATATCCCGCCCCATCGGGCAAAAGCACTGGGGCGTGTTTCGCCATTGTCATAGCGTTCCAGTAACACATGACACATCATCAATGAAATGATTCCCATCCCAATCGAGACAAACAGCAGTGTCGGGTCTTGAGAACCTGTCAGAGTCAATGCCAATATCAACGCTGCCAGAATCGCCAGCGCAAAACCGACGACGGCCATTGAGCAACCTGAACTTGTTTTAATCCGTGGCTGAACGGTTTGTTTTTCCGCTTTGTCGTGTGGGTTTCGGATTAAACTCATCGTAACGGCCAGAACGCACGCTAAGACCATGATGCCCATACCGACGCAGTCATTGATGAGCCAAACGCCGTCAGCATTTCGCAGGAATTCGCCGGCTTTGTACTGCTGGATGTTGTCGTACAAACTCCAGAAAAACAGCGTGCCGAGAACGACGGGGATCAGCACACGGATGAGCAGGTTCCACCAGCGGCCCAACCGCCAGTCGCTGTGTTCGTTGGCGTGTTCGCGCAGGACATCCAGTCGACTGAACCAGCCCAGCGCGACGCATTCGATTAAACCGATGAATGCGATCCCCCAAGTGCCGTTGACAAAGCCATCGACGGTTCCCAAAAAGCTTAACCCGTCGATTGTGATATACATCAGCCCCGTGCCGATGCCGATGATGCTCATCACCGGCAGGACGATACTCCGCCGCCATCCGGTTTTGTCAACAATACCAGCCAGTACGGATTCGGTAATCGAGAATGCTGAATCAATACCCAGCGTGACCAGCATAAAGAAGAAGATCAAGCTCCACCACGCCGCAGCGGGCAGTTGAGCCAGTGCATACGGAAATGCCACAAAGGCGAGGCCCGGCCCACCTTCGATGACTTCGTTGACCGGTATCGGTTGTCCGGCCTGGCTGGCAACATGGGCCATGCCGCCGAGGGTGGCGAAAATCGCGATGCCGCCGATAAAGCTGGTCGCGAAATCGGCAATCCCAATGATCGCGGCGTTGTTGTTGATATCACTTTTGCGATGGAGAAAACTGGCATAGGTCAGCATGACGCCGTACGCTAGCGACAACGAGAAGAAGACCTGTCCAAAGGCGTACCGCCAGGTCGTTGGCTTGGCCAGTTGCGTCCAGTCGGGATCGAGATAGAACGCCAACCCTTTCATACTGCCTTCCAGCGTCAGGCCGCGAACGGCGAGAATGGCCAGCATAATCCACGGCAGCGGAACGGTCAGCCAGACGATTTTGCCGACGAGTTTGACGCCGCGAAAGATGCAGAAATACATCAGCACCCA
>JAGGWF010000154.1 GCA_021157685.1 Planctomycetota bacterium
ACCGGCGGCATTGGTGAAAACGCGGTTGACCTCCGGGCGATGATCTGTTCGGACCAGCCGCAGATCGGTATTGAGATTGATGCGGACAAAAATACGGCGACACTCAGAAAAGAAGGTGATATCAGCACCGACAGCAGCCGGGTCAAGGTCTTCGTTATTCCGACCAACGAAGAGGCCGCCATCGCTAAAGACACTTATGAACTTGCAAAGTAGGAGTTATGATAAATGGCTAATGAAATAAAATATATGGCTCTGACCGAAAGCCAGATCAAGGTTATGCAGCATCAGAATTGTTGTGCCGAAAACTGGGCAGATGTGACAGTGGCGGAAAACTTTAACGCTTCAAATATCGTTAATTCAACATTTCTCGGTAAAGTTCAAATCGGAAGTGTTGATGGAAAAGTTCCCGGTGCCCATGGTCTGGCAAAACCATGTGGAATCTATAATGCCACAATTTCAAACTGCACAATTGGAAACGGGTCGCGTATCGCTAATATTGGCGTTCATCTTGCCAATTATAATATCGGTGATAATGTAGCCATCGGAAACATCGGAACGATGCACACCAATCCGGGTGCGACATTCGGCAACGGTGTTGAAGTAGATGTCGTCAACGAAGCCGGCGGTCGTGAAGTGATGATCTTCGACCAACTGGATGTTCAGATGGCGTATGTGATGTGTTTGCATCGGTATCGTCCAAAAGTTATAAATAATCTCAAAGCGATCGTCAAGGAATATACTGAATCAAAGCGGTCAGACAGAGGAACTGTCGGCAATGGCTCAATTGTTTATTCTGTCAGCGACATAATCGACATCAATATTGGTTCCTGTGCGGTTATAAGCGGTGCGTCAAGTTTATTCAATGGAACGATCCTCAGCGAAAAAGATGCACCTACATTGGTTGGCAGTGCGGTGATTGCAAGAAACTTCATCATTGCTGAAAGCTCCAGCGTTACCAGTGGGGCAGTTCTAGCGCATTGCTTCGTGGGTCAGGGATGTCAGATGGGCAAGCAGTACTCCGCTGAAAATTGTCTGTTCTTTGCGAACTGCGAGGCCTTCCACGGCGAGGGTTGCTCGGCATTTTGCGGGCCTTACAGTGTAACACATCACAAGTCTACGCTGCTGATCGCGGCGTTGTTTAGTTTCTATAACGCCGGTTCCGGTTCCAATCAGTCCAATCACATGTACAAGCTTGGCCCCGTCCATGAAGGCAAAGTCCTTCGCGGCACAAAGACGGGTTCCTTTTCTTATCTGATGTGGCCCTGTCGAATCGGTCCGTTCAGTGTTGTCCTCGGCAAGCACTCAAGCACCTTTGATACGGCGGACTATCCATTCAGTCACTTGGCCGCACGGCCGGACGGAAAATGCAGCATGGTTCCCGGCCTGCACCTGACAACGGTCGGTACGGTTCGAGATGGCGCCAAGTGGCCCAAACGCGACCGGCGCAAAGGGTCAGTCAAACGCGACATCATCTCATTTGATGTCTTCAGCCCCTATACGGTGGGTCAGATGATCAGGGCCAGTGCGAGCTTGAAAGCCCTTTCTGCCGCGACTGACAAATCTGTTGATGAAGTCTCCGTTGGCGGAGCGATCGTCAAACGGCTCATCCTGCGTACCGGTCAAAAGTACTATAAATCCGGTATCCATATGTATCTTCTGGAAAAGGTCGTCGAAAAAGCCGAAGCGGCTCTCAAGAATGGTACGGCTGTGGCCAACTTCTTCGCCACTTCCGGTGACGCTGTCTTTAGTGAAGAGTGGGTCGATGTTGGCGGGCAACTGATGCCGCAGCAGCGACTGATCGATCTGCATAATGCCATTGAAAGCGGTTCGGTTGCCTCGGTCGAAGCGTTTGCCGCCGCCACACAAAAAGTGGCCGATGCGTATGGTGATGATGAGTGGGCTTGGGCGAAAAATGCCTATAAGGCCGTTTTTGATGTCGATCTGGACAATGCGACTCAGAAAGAGGTCGCGGAGATCGCACAGACCTATCTCAAGGTCAAGAGCAAGTTCCTCAAGCTCGTTGTCATTGACGCCGAGAAGGAATTTGCCGAGTTGAGTCAGTGCGGCTTCGGTTTGGACGGCCTGCAGAAAGACATCGCAGATGATTTCGAGGGCGTCAGAGGCACCTATGAAGGCAATGCGTTCGTTAAGGATATGAATGCGACGATCGCTGATTTGAAAACTCGTATTGAGGCGTTTGTAGAGACGCTTTCGAATGCTTGAAATGTAAAAATCTAATGTGTAACTATAATGTTTTGAAAGGACAGGATTAATGAGAGTTATTATTCAACCGACTTACGAAATGGCCAGCAAGTGGGCGGCCGCACATGTAGCCAACAAGATCAATAAGTTCAAGCCAACTGCTAAGAAGCCGTTTGTTATGGGTTTACCGACAGGTTCTTCGCCGCTGGGTATGTACAAAGAGTTAGCTCGCCTGAATAAGGCCAAAAAGGTTAGCTTTGCGAATGTGGTAACATTCAATATGGACGAGTATGTTGGTATTCCCAAAGATCACCCGGAAAGCTACTACTCATTTATGTGGGACAATTTCTTCAGCCACATTAATATCAAGAAGACCAATGCCAATATCCTCAACGGCAACGCCAAAGACCTTGTCAAAGAGTGTCAGCGTTACGAAAACAAGATCAAGAAGTATGGCGGCATCGAGTTGTTCGTCGGCGGTATCGGTGCTGACGGCCACATCGCCTTCAACGAACCGGCCTCATCTTTGGCAAGCCGCACTCGTGTCAAAACGCTCACCGAAGACACCATTATCGTTAACTCCCGTTTCTTCGGCGGCGATTGCGACCTGGTACCGAAGACAGCACTGACTGTCGGTGTTGGGACTGTCATGGATTCTCGTGAGGTTATGATTATTGTCAACGGTCACAACAAGGCCCGCGCCCTTCAGGAGGCAGTCGAAAACGGTGTGAACCACATTTGGACTGTTTCCTGCCTCCAACTTCACCCCAAGGGTATGATTGTTGCTGACGATGCGGCGACCGTCGAAATGAAGGTTGGCACCGTCAACTATTTCAAGGACATCGAGAAAGCACACCTTGATCCCAAGAAAAAACTTAAGTAAATCAAGCTAAATTAACTTTAAATAGCGGTCAGCATTCGTTTGTATTCCAGGTGGATGCTGGCTGTTTATCTAAAACTTTATGGAGAATGAAAATGTCTGATGTTGCAGAAAGAATCATAAAGGTTACTTCGGAAACACTGAAGGTTGATCCCGGTCGTATCAAAGATGAGATGCGATTCGTTGAAGACCTCGGCGCCGAGTCTATTCAGAGTGTTGAGTTGGTTGCGGCGTTCGAGGAAGAGTTTGACATCGAAATGGATGAAGAAGCGGCATTGGAAGTTAAAACCGTCGGCAAGGCCATTTCATTCATTACTAAGATGCTTGAAGCAGAGGGTTAAAACACTCTAACAAAACGAATCGTGGCACGGGCATCCTGCCCGTGGATCATGGCCAAGATGGCCATACCACTGGTTTTGTTAGAATCTCTAAATAAAAGCCCCGGCAGGGCCGTTTCTGTTTTCGGTTCCTGCTGGTCATTGGGGTTGCGATGCTGGATCCTGTATGCTGTCTGAGATGAAAAACGATGCTCAAAAAATGTTCGTTTCAGATATGGACGGGACTTTGTTGCAAAGTGACGGGATGCTGTCTGACTATAGCCGGAAGACACTGACCGAACGGCTCGAAGCCGGAGTCCATTTTACTGTCGCCAGTGCGCGGGCGTGGGGCGACATTTCGTTCCGGTGTTGTCCTGCAGGATCCCGAATAATTCCAGGAAAAGTAAAGGGGCTAAAGCCCCTTTGTCTGTTGACAAACTACGGCCTATTATTAAATATGAGTCTGACAATTAGCGTGAAAGTGAAAGTGAAATGAAAGAGCCAGATTTTATTATTTCTCCTGTTGAACAAGTTGCCCTTAAAGCATCCGACTTCAAGGCGATTTACCGGCCTACTGAAAAAATCCCCACGATTGTCGTTGAAAACTTCCCGGCATTGGGAAAGCTTACGGCAATGCGATTTATCGAGTGGGTTCAAAATAATCCGGGCGGTGTTATCTCTTTGCCTACGGGTAAGACACCTGAACATTTTATCAAATGGGTCAATTATCTTCTGGGCGGTTGGGAGAGTCTGGAGATTCGGTCTGAACTTGAAACGGCCGGTATTGACCCTGCCAGAAAACCTGACATTGCCGGCCTTCACTTTGTCCAGATAGACGATTTTTATCCGATTGAGTCGTTTCAGACAAACAGTTTCAACCACTATGTCAAGAAATACTATATAGACGGTTTTGGTCTGGATGAGAAAAAGGCCTTGTTGATCGATCCTTCCCGAATAGGTCTTGCCGACGGAGAAAATATCAATGATATCTGGCCGGATAAAAGTGTTGATCTGACGCTGCGATGCCGCCGTCCCAAAACCGTTCTTGAGCAGAAGCAAAAGACGGTTCTAAGTCGCGTCGATCAGTGGTGCATGGAGTACGAGGATAAGATTAAGAAGATAGGGGGCATTGGCTTCTTTCTCGGCGGTATCGGCCCGGATGGTCATATTGGATTTAATATCAAGGGGTCGGACCATCATTTCACAACGCGCCTTTGCCCGACCAACTATGAAACCCAGGCGGCGGCGGCAACCGATTTGGGTGGGATAGAGATTGCACGAAAATCGCTGGTAATTACCATTGGCCTTCGAACAATCAGTCGCAATCCTGACTGCACCGTGATCATCATGGCAGCCGGTCAGGCGAAAGCCCCTATTGTCGCACAGGCGATCGAATCAGAGCCAACGATTGAAACTCCCGCCAGTGTGCTTGGGAGTTTACCGAATGCGCGCTTCTACCTGACCCGGGGCGCTGTCTCAGGTCTCAGTGAACATAGTCTTGATTCGATTCGGAAAGAGCCGACGCTAAGTGATGATGAAGCCGAAAAAATAGTGGTTGATTTAGCGGTTAAAAATAATAAATCCCTGCTGGAGATTAAAGAAGAAGATATCCATAATGATCGTTTTGCTTCGGTTGCCATGGAGAAAGTCAGTCAGCCGATCCAAGAGCTTCTTGAAGGGACACGCAGTCATATCCTGAAAAAAATTGAACACGGCTTGGAAACGCTGACGAACAAGTCTTTTTTGCACACCGAGCCGCACCATGATGATATCATGCTGGGTTATTTTGCCCATGTTGTGCGGCATTTACGCAGTGCGAGCAATACGCATCACTTTATGGCCTTGACCAGCGGTTTTACCTCTGTGTCCAACGAATTTATGTTGAAGCAGATAGCGGCCCTGAAAAAGTTTATTACACTCCCTGAGTTTGTCGCTTTATATAACGAGAACTATTTCAGATGCGATGACATGATGGCTCGCAATCGTGATGTATGGCAGTATCTTGACGGGGTGGCTGCCAACAGCGAATATCTAAAGGACGAGGGTTGCGCAAGACGGTTTATCCGAAATGTTACCGAAGTCTTTGCGTCTGATAGTTATGAGAAATTTGTCGGGGAAATCACAGGGCTTGAAAAATATTTTCAGAGCCAATATCCCGGTGCGGTGGACTCTGCCAATATCCAGCGGCTTAAGGGGATGTGTAGAGAGTGGGAAGCGGAATGTCTCTGGGGGTATTACGGTTGGCAATGTGACAATATCAGTCATTTAAGACTGGGGTTCTATACGGGTGATATATTTACTCAGGAGCCAACGCATCAGCGTGATGTAATGCCTATCGTCCAGAAGATGGAAGAGACTAATCCGGACATTGTGACCGTTGCCCTGGATCCTGAGGCCAGCGGTCCGGACACGCACTACAAAGTACTTCAGGCCGTTGCTGAGGCACTTCATATTTATCAGGAAAAAACCGGTAAAAAGGATGTCAAGATATGGGGTTATCGCAATGTCTGGTACCGTTTCGATCCGTCCGAGGTCAATATCTTTGTTCCTGTGAGTCTCAATATGTTCTCTATTATGCACCAGTCATTTGAGGATGCTTTTATAAGCCAAAGAAATGCTTCGTTTCCGAGCCACGAATATGACGGCCCATTTTCGGAACTTGCCCAGCAGATACAGGTTCAGCAGTACCAAAAGCTCAAAACTTGTCTGGGTCGGGAATGGTTTTATAATCACTCAAGCCCGCTGATAAGGGCGACTCGCGGATTTCTTTTTATTAAAGAAATGTCTCCGGAAGAGTTTTATGCGTCCTGTAGAAAGCTGCGTAAATCTGTTGAAGCGGTGTGATTTTTTCTGGTATTTGCAATACTTTTTTGACTCCTGTAATACGCTTGTGAGTGCAAATTGATGACATCTGACTTCCACGGATTCAGTTGTGCTGTGGGTAAACAAGGGAACTAAAATTGGCAATCGACCCTCAAAAAATGTTCGTTTCAGATATGGACGGGACTCTGTTGCAAAGTGACGGTACGCTGTCTGATTATAGCCGGAAGACACTGACCGAATTGCTTGAAGCCGGAGTCCATTTTACTGTCGCCAGTGCGCGGGCGTGGGGCGAGATCGTGCTGGTTCTGGGCGATTTGCCGCTGTCGCTGCCGGTGATCGCGGTCAATGGCGCTTATATTACCGATTATGCCACCGGGAAGCATCGGGTCATCAACGAGATTGAGCCGTCTTTGGCCGCAACCGTTTATCAGCATATTCTCGATGGTCAGTTGTTGCCGTTTGTCGTAACCCATAATGGCGTGGAGGATTGTCTGTATTGGCAGGATCTGCAAAACGAGCAAATGCAGTGGTATCACGACATCCTGCAGGTCCACAAGGACAGGCGAATCCGGCGGATCGAGGATTTGAAACAGGCGCTGGCCGAAAAAGTGATCGCATTCGCCGTCATGGGGCCGAAAGAAGATGTGGCCTCGCTTTCTAAATGGCTTGCCCGTGAGTACCCCGGCCTGTTGGAAAACTTCCTCTTTGAAAATCCGTATAGCCCCGGCCACTGGTGGCTGAC
>JAGGWF010000156.1 GCA_021157685.1 Planctomycetota bacterium
GCCGAAACCCTGCGCGACGCCGGCTACAAAACTTTCTTCGCCGGCAAGTGGCACTTGGGCGAAACCGAAAAATTCTGGCCGGAGCATCAGGGCTTCGATGTCAACAAGGGCGGCTGGTCACGCGGCGGGCCTTACGGCCCGGGCAAGTATTATGTCCCCTACGGCAATCCGCGGCTGACCGACGGTCCCGAAGGCGAATACCTCACCGACCGCCTGACCGATGAATCCATCCGCTTCATCACCGATAACAAACAGCATCCATTCCTGGTGCATCTGGCTTTCTACACCGTCCATACGCCCATTCAGGCCTGCAAACGGCTCATCGACGAAAACACCGCCCGCGCCGCGGAACTGGAACACTCCGGCCCGGCCGCCATCAAAGAACACAACGGCATGACCCAACTGCATCAGGACAACGCTGCCTACGCCTCGATGGTGCAGGCCATGGACGAAAATGTCGGACGACTGCTGAACACGCTCGACGACCTAAAACTAACCGACAACACCCTCGTCATCTTTACCTCCGACAACGGCGGCCTGTCCACCTTGCGCGGCCCCAACGCCCCAACCGCAAACACCCCCCTGCGAGCTGGCAAGGGCTGGTGCTACGAAGGCGGAATCCGCGTACCCGCCATCCTGCGTACCCCCGGCGGCCAAACCGGAACCACCTGCGCCGAACCCATCATCAGCACCGACTTCTACCCCACGATTTTGGAACTAACGGGATTGCCCGCAAAACCCGACCAGCATGTTGACGGTGTCAGTTTAGCCCCTCTGCTCAAAGGCAAAAAAACACTGAACCGCAAGGCGATCTACTGGCACTACCCCCACTACCACGGCAGCACCTGGACCCCCGGCGCCGCTGTCCGTGCCGGCAACTGGAAGCTGATCGAATTCTACGAAGACAATACGGTTGAACTCTACAACCTAAAAGACGACCTCAGCGAGAGAAAGGATTTAGCCAAAGCGAACCGGAAAAAAACAAAAGAACTGTTGGCTATGCTGCGCCAATGGCAAAAAGAAACCAACGCCAAAATGCCAACGGCCAACCCGAATTACAAAAAGCCGTAAGAATAGCTCAGGTAAAAAATTACAGGGTGGACCATGCCCACGCTCTGAAGACGGATAAGCAAA
This sequence comes from Planctomycetota bacterium, assembly GCA_021157685.1. Lineage (GTDB taxonomy): Bacteria > Planctomycetota > Phycisphaerae > Sedimentisphaerales > Anaerohalosphaeraceae > 4572-13. The sequence continues at coordinate 1,135 of JAGGWF010000156.1, forward strand.
CAGCCATCGTGATTGAGCTATTTTGTTCAACCCCGATGGGGTTGCGAATCTGTTGTAACAATTACCACGGGTTCCGATCGCATTGCTCCCTACACCCGCGGCTATCATTATGATGACCCCTCCGGGGTCTAAAAAATCCTTGCAAAACCCACACACTATCACCACCCCCTCATTCACATTCGGGGCTCTGACCCACCCATCCATCTACAAAAATTCCCTTGTCAATCCTGTCAATCCCGTCGATAATAATCTCTATGAAACTCTGTGCTCTGTGGCAAAAACTGAAACTGCGAACTACGAACTAAAAACTATGAACTCTTTTCTAAAACAAATCGTCACCCGTGCCGGTGAGATTTCGCTGGACTACAAAACCCGGCTGGCCGGAATAAAGATCACACAAAAGGAAACAGCCAAGGATCTGGTCACCGAGGCCGATGTGGCCGTGGAAAACTATCTCGTCGAGCAAATTAAAAGGCGCTATCCCGACCACGCCATCTTCGGCGAGGAAACCGGCCTCCACACCGGCGGCGACTATCGCTGGATCATCGATCCGATCGACGGCACCCTTTCGTTCATCCACAACCAGCCGTTTTACAGCATCTCGGTCGCCGTCGAACACCGCGGCCAGACCCTCCTCGCCGCCGTCAACGCTCCGGTATTGGGTGAGTTCTTCACGGCCGAACTTGGCCAAGGCGCCACGCTCAACGACACCCCCATCCGCGTATCAAACTGCGACACGCTCGCCGACGCCATGCTCGCGACCGGCTTTGCGTGTATGCGCGGCAATCAGACCCGAAATAATCTGCCCTACTTCAACACACTCATGCCCAAAATCCGAGACATCCGCCGTTACGGTTCAGCGGCCATCGACCTGTGCTATCTGGCCTGCGGAAAAATTGACGGCCTGTGGGAACTGTACCTGCAAATCTACGACATCGCCGCCGGGGTGCTCATCGCCGGAGAAGCCGGCGGCACCGTCACCGACTTCTCCGGAAAAAATACCGATAACCTCCCCGGTGAGATCATGGCCACCAACGGCAAACTCCACAACGAACTATCCGAAATACTGATGGAAATTCGGTAGGGCAAACTCTCCCCCTGCCAAGGGGGCCTGCCGCAAAGCGGGGAGGGGGTTGCTGAAGTTTAAGAACAACCACCCCGGCCTACGGCCACCCCTCCTTCAAAAGGAGGGGAACTTTTCGAAACTTCCCCATTGCCTTTCCCAGGATCAGTCCGCGAAATCCGCGGTTTCATTCGGGTGGCATCTGTCAAACTGTGCTTGGCCGTAGAGACGCCAAAAAAACGGCGGCACTGTCCTTTGCAAACAGTGCCGCCATGCTACAAATTTTACACCATTGCGATCCGTCGCGACTTACTTCTGCAAGTCTCCGACTGCTTTTTCAGCATCGGCAGCCGCTTCTTCGGCAACCGGAGCGGCTTCATCGGCGGTCTTGTCCGCATCCTCTTTGGCCTGATCGACCACATCGCCGATCGTCGGCTCTTTTTTGCTGCAACCACTTACACTCAACCCAACAACCGCCACACATACCAGTAACATTCGTAACAACATAATCGTCTCTCCTGACAAAAAAATTCTTCCATGAACGCGAACTCATACGCATGAGTTTCGCGGTGTTCACTGTTTCAGCTTTTTATTCCGCCGCAATATCCGCTTCGATCGCAGCTTCCATCTTGTCCA
>JAGGWF010000189.1 GCA_021157685.1 Planctomycetota bacterium
AGCGAATCTTTATATTGGCTTTTTATCCATTTTGATACTATAATAGAGGCGAGAAAACTTACTTAGTCTCTTACAAATAAAATTGAACGCAAAATGATCACAAAATACTAAAAGGATGTGTTTCCGGTTTATCCGGGTTAGAATTCAACTCCAATAAAGCAGGTAGAAAGTGTCAGCGCGTCGGTTAGATTTTTAGTACGAATTGATGCCAGATAATTGAACGCCAAAAACATAAAATTACCAAACGAACCCATTTGGTAGAATAGGCAAAAAGGCATGGCTGAAACGTGTTGTCATTGAAAAAGTTGCGTTTAACCGTAAAAAACACGAAATTACCAAACGAACCCATTTTTCAGCAAATATGAATGGTTGAGCATTTTTAAGTGATGACGATGACGAACGCATTTTCCGGATGCCCCCAAAAGCGATGAATGAAGACACCGAAGACAGCGGGTTGCAATAACACGCTAAGATTATTAATTGACAGGGCTTATGGAATATTAATCGACAAGGTTAACCAACTTATTTGGACGAGAGCCTTATTTAAGGATAGGAGTACAAGGAATGAGTACCCGGCTTTATTTCGCTCGAATGTGTCTAGTTGTCATATCTTTTATGTATTTTCTAATCTTTTCAGGGTGTAAAGTCGGCCCGGACTATGTGCGTCCAGAAGCTTCGGTTCCGGATCAATGGCACGAAAAGGCCGTCCAAGGGCTGGAAGATGGTTCGGCAAACCTGCAAACTTGGTGGACAGTCTTTGACGATCCGATTCTGGAAGATATGATCCAGCGATCCCGCGACGAAAATCTGGATCTGCAAATTGCCTATTTCCGCATCATGGAGTCTCGTGCATTGCTGGGAGTGGCTTCCGGCGAGTATTGGCCCAATGTGGATGCGGCGGGTTTTTACTCGCGAGATCGTGTCAGTGAAAATGGACTCACGGCTCCGGCTGTCGGTAGCCCCGACGAGACCAACCTGCATTCGATTGGCGTGGACGCCACTTGGGAAATCGATGTCTTTGGGCGGATCAGCCGGTCGGTGGAGTCGGCTCAGGCCTCGATGCAGGTCTCTGTTGAGGATTATCGTGATGTGTTGGTGAGTTTGTATTCGGAGGTCGCTCAAAGCTATATCGGTCTTCGCTCGGTGCAAACACGCATTCGATATGCCCGCAACAACATTATTTTGCAACGAGAAACGCTCGAATTGACCCAAAATCGCTACGATGCCGGGTTGGTTCCGAAGTTGGATATTGAACAGGCCAAGCTTGTTCTGGCTAGTACCGAAGCGGTGATTCCACAACTCAGTCAGCTTGAATCGCAGTCGATTCATCGCTTGAGTGTTTTGCTGGGTCAGCCCCCGGCGACGCTTTATGATGAATTATCAACGGCTGCCGATGTCCCGGATATTCCGGAGCAGGTTGCTGCCGCTCTGCCGGCGGAACTGCTTCGCCAGCGACCCGATATTCGTCGTGCAGAACGCATTTTGGCGGCGCAGACGGCTGAAATCGGCGTTGCAACCGCAGGACTCTATCCGGTATTTTCGCTGTCGGGCACATTTGCGCTGGAAGCCCAAAATATCGACGATGTTGGTGATTGGGACAGCCGCACATGGGGATTCGGCCCGTCGATGCGGTGGAACCTGTTTGATGGGGATCGAATCCGAAGCAATATCAAAGTTCGCCAGGCCCGGGCTGAAGCAGCGATGATCGATTACGAGCGGACGGTTTTATTGGCCTTGGAAGATGTTGAAAATGCGATGGTGTCTTTTGAACGGGAAAAAGAGCGTTTTGCGGATTTGCATCGCAGTGTTGCTGCAGCGGAGGAATCTGTTAAGCTGGTCGGTATCCTCTATGAGAACGGGTTAACGGATTTTCAGAATGTTCTGGATATGCAGCGGTCGCTGACGGCTCAACAGGATCTCATGGCAACCAGTGAGGGAGTTGTGGCCAACAATCTCGTTCGTATCTACAGCGCACTCGGCGGCGGTTGGTCAAAAGAACAAATCGAAGAGAAAGATCAAATCAATAAGGATTAAATTCCATGGAAAACACGACAAACCAAAAACGGATGATGCTTCTGTTAGCTGGCGTAGTATTACTGGGCGTCTTTTCAGGATGCAGTAAAAAAGCGGTGCCCAAACCGGCTGCACCGGAGGTAACGGTGGCCCAACCGCTGCAGAAGAATGTCAGGCGATTTTATGACTTGACCGGGAACACCGAGGCGGTTGAAGCGGTCGATATTCGTGCCCGTGTGGAGGGTTTTCTTGAGAAGGTTCATTTTGAAGACGGTGCCGATGTAACCGAAGGGGATGTCCTGTTTACGATTGAGCAGGATCTTTTCGTTGCAGATGTTGAACAGGCGAAAGCCGTTCTGGAGTCGGCCATCGCCGAACGCCATCGCGCACAGGCGGATCTGGATCGTGTGGAGATGGCCGTGAAAAGCGGTGCTGTCAGTGAGCAGGAAGTGGATCTGAAACGAGCCGAACGGGATATCGCCGTCGCCTCAGTCGCACAGGCAGAAGCATCGCTCACGCAGGCTGAACTTCAGCTTAGCTACACGACAGTAACTTCGCCTGTAAGCGGTCGTGTCAGCCGACGGTTTGTCGATAAGGGCAACCTGGTCGGCTCCGGCGAAAAAACGCTGCTGACCCGCGTGGTTCGATTTGATCCGATCTATGTTTATTCCAATATCAGTGAAACGCTCATGAGTCAGATATTGAAAAAATCGGGCCGGACCGATCAGGAACGGCGAGAGGCAGGTGCAAAGCTTTTTGTCGGGCTTTCTGATGAGGACGGTTATCCGCATGAGGGCGTGCTTAACTTTATTGATAACCGTCTTGATGCCACCACGGGTACCGTCCAGATTCGCGGCACAGTGCCTAATGAAAAGCGATTGTTGTACCCGGGCATGTTCGTTCGGCTCCGCATTCCAAGTCTGACCGAAACAGAGTCCCTGTTGGTTTATGAGAAAGCTATTGGCACGGATTTGGGTGGTAAGTTTATTCTGATTGTTGGTCAGGAGGACAATGTGGTCGAGCGCCGTTATGTCAAACTGGGCCAGTTGTATGAGGATATGCGTGTGATTAAAAATGGCTTGGAAGCAGGCGAACGATATATCTATAAAGGTATTCAGCGGGCACGGCCCGGGCTGCCGGTAACGCCCAAAGAAGAAGGAACCACGAATGAACACCAATAACCTTAGTGCGGTCGAGCCGCAATCAAATTTTTGACACTGATTTTTTAAACAGAATAACAGGATTTACAAAATAGTTGCCCGTTCTCACTTTTCTGCATAACCGATTGTTAAATAAAGAATTACAGTGTTAGACTTAAAAAACAGCGCATAAAAAACAAGGAAATACAAGATTGTATTACGGATATAATTTTAACGGAATAGATAAAAAACCATAGAGTTTTTTGCCGCTGATAAACACAGGTTTTTATTTTCATAAATTAGTGAAAATTCGTGTCTATTCGTGGTTCTTTTCGGTGTGAACAGTAATAAGAAAAATGAATCTCTTCAGTCAAGTGCTTCATTGCGATAAGGAGTAAATCGTTATGCTGAGTCAGTTTTTTATCAACCGTCCGATTTTTGCGTGTGTGATCTCACTGTTTATTCTACTGGTGGGGGGGATTTCCATTCCGCTTCTGCCTATTGAAAAAACCCCTGACATTACCCCGCCGACGGTTGCGGTCAGTGCCAACTATCCCGGTGCCAGTGCGCAGGTTATTGCTGATACAGTCGCCGCACCGATTGAGGAGCAGGTCAACGGCGTGGATAATATGATTTATATGTCGTCACAGAGCGCTAGCGACGGCAGTATGAATCTGACCGTTACATTTGAAGTCGGAACCGATGTTGATATGTCTCAGGTGCTGGTGCAGAACAAGGTCGCAATCGCCGAACCGCTACTGCCGGAGGATGTTCGTCGGCAGGGCGTCAAAACGGAGAAAAAATCGACGAACCTGACACTGATGGTTAGTTTGATTTCGCCAGAGGGCAAATACGATGAAATCTATTTAAGCAACTATATTAATTTGTATATCAAGGATGCGCTCGCCCGTGTTCCGGGTGTCGGCAGTGTGACGGTCTTCGGGGCCAAGGATTTCGGGATGCGTATCTGGCTGGATCCTGAAAAGCTCAAGGCCCGCAACTTAACTACGCTGGATGTCCTGAGCGTGATTCAGGAGCAAAATGTTCAGGTTGCCGCTGGTCAGATTGGTGCTTCGCCCGCGCCCAAAGGACAGGTTTTTGAGTATACCATCAATACAATGGGGCGACTGACAACTGTTGAAGAGTTTGAAAATATCATTGTCCGTGGCGGTAAAGAGGGTCGGTTTTTATACCTGAAGGATGTTGCTCGTGTTGAGCTGGGCGCCCAGACTTATCAATGGTATTGTGAATATAATGGCCAGCCATCTATCGCCATTGGTATTTATCAGCTCCCCGGTGCCAATGCACTGAAAATCGCCGATGCGGTTCGGGCGGAAATGACACAAATGGAAAAGAGTTTTCCGGACGGGCTTAAATACGAGATCGGATATGATCCGACTAAATTTATTACCGTCTCGATCAAAGAAGTGGTCGTTACTTTGTTTGTTGCCGTGATACTGGTGGTACTGACGGTGTATATATTCCTGCAGGATTTGCGGACGACGCTGATTCCGGCATTGACGATCCCAGTGGCGTTGATCGGGACATTCGCGGTGATGTTGGCGATGGGACTATCGATCAATACGCTTTCACTGTTTGGATTGGTGTTGGTTATCGGTATTGTGGTCGATGACGCAATTTGTGTGGTTGAAAATACCATGCGTATCATTGATGAGGAAAAACTTTCCGCCAAGGAAGCCACCTCCAAAGCGATGAAACAGATTACCGGCCCGGTTATCGCTACGACGTTGGTACTGCTGGCGGTTTTTGTGCCGACGGCGATGATGGGGGGTATTACCGGGCGGATGTATCGCGAGTTTGCGATAACGATCTCGGTGGCCACCGTGTTCTCCTCGATCAACGCCCTGACGCTGAGTCCGGCGTTGTGCAGTATGCTGCTGCGTCCGACACCCCAGCAGCACGGGTGGTTCTTTACAAAGTTTAATCATCTGTTCGAGTGGACGACAAAGGGGTATATGGGGATCGTTAATAAAATGGTTCGGAAAACCGCTTTGGCGATGGTCCTTTTCTGCATTTTACTGGGTGTTATGGCGCTCGGTTTCAGCCGGGTTCCGGGCGGGTTTATTCCCAATGAAGATGAGGGATACATTTTTGTCAATGCATCGTTGCCGGATGGTGCTTCACTGGAACGAACAAAAGAGATTATGGATCAGGTCGGCAACATTCTGAAAGAGACGCCCGGCGTCAAAGATACGATTACGATCGGCGGCTATTCGCTCATTGATGCGATGGTGGCCAGCAATTCGGGGACTGTTTTTGTTATTTTTGATCCGTGGGACGAACGGACTTCCAAAGAGCTTAATTTCATGAGCATTCTGGCTGGCCTGCAGCAGCGATTGTCGGAGATTGATGAGGCCTTTTGCATGGCTTTCTCACCGCCGCCGATTCAGGGTTTGGGGGCGGCCGGGGGCTTTGAGTTTCAACTTCAGGATCGCGGCGGCGCTGGAACCGTGCTGCTGCAAACCAGTGGGGATGATATGGTTGCCGAGGGCAATGCCGATCCGGGTCTGACGCGTATGACCAATAGCTTGCGTTCGAGCGTTCCGCAGTTGTATCTTGAGATCGACCGCGTCAAGGCCAAAAATCTGAATGTCCCGCTGGGAACCATTTTTAGCACCCTGCAGGCGAATTTAGGGTCGCAGTATGTCAACGATTTCAATCTGTTTGGTAAGACATTCAAGGTGATGATGCAGGCCGACCATCAATACCGTGAAAAGGTTGCTGATATTACCCGGTTTGAAGTTAAGAATACCGACGGCAAGATGATTCCTCTGGAAACGCTGGTCAAGGTCGAAGATACTGCCGGGCCGCAGGCCATCTTCCGCTATAACCTCTATCCGTCGTCGAAAATCGCTGGCTCTCCCGCTGCTGGCAAAAGTACCGGTGAGGCGATTGGCAGTATGGAAGCGATGGCCGCACGCGTTCTGCCGCCATCGATGGGCTACGAATGGACAGGTGTTACCTTCCAGCAGATTAAAGCGGGTAATATGGCGCCGGTAATTTTTGGGTTGGCGTTTATTTTTGTGTATCTGTTCCTGGCGGCCCAGTATGAGAGCTGGTCGATACCGTTTGCGATTATTCTGTCTGTGCCGTTAGCGTTGCTAGGAGCCATTCTGGCCACATGGACCCGGTCGTTTGAAAATAATATCTATACGCAGATCGGGCTTGTGCTGCTGATCGGGCTGTGTGCCAAGACGGCGATTCTGATTGTCGAATTTGCCAAACAGCTTCACGAAGAAGAGGGCAAGTCGATTCTCGATGCGGCGACCCAGGCGGCACGGCTGCGTTTTCGCCCGCTGTTGATGACGGCCGTGTCGTTCATTCTCGGTGTGTTCCCGCTGGTGATCGCCACCGGTGCCGGGGCGGTCAGTCGGCAGTCATTGGGGACGGCCGTCTGCGGTGGGATGCTGTGCGGGACGATCTTTGGTGTTCTGCTGATCCCTGTATTCTATGTCGTGATCCAGACGGCCTCCGAAAAGCTGTCGGGCAAAAAGAAGAAGATCGAGGAAACAAAAGCTTAAATGAAGATAAACTGGGAACATCTACTGCAAAACAAGTTCAACTACCTGTTGATGACAGAGGTGGTCATCCTCATTGCCTACCCGCTTCTTCAGGCAAGTAAAACAAAACTTCCAATTGTTCCGTTGTTGCTGCTGATTGCGATTGCCCCGGCCCTGTGGGTTGGCCTGTCCCGCAAAATCTTTCTGGCGGTCTTCTCAGTCGGGGCCCTTGCCTTTCTCTTCAATCTGGCTATTTCTTTTACAGCTAAGGATTTAGCGGATGAGGGGCTTCTGGTGCTGCTGTTTCTTTACGCCGTTTTTTTCTTTTTGGCGATTGTGATTTTGATAACAAAAATCTCCTCCGGAACCACTGTCTCGGCAGATACGATTAAAGGTGGTATCAGTATCTACTTTCTTCTGGGATTGTTCTGGGCTGTTTTGTATATGATTATGTTGACATTTGACCCGAATGCGTTAACCAATGTCTCAAAAGAAACGGCCGGTTTAGATTGCTATTATTATAGTTTTACAACACTGACGACGCTGGGGTATGGCGACATTGCCCCGGTTGCCAACTACGCGAAAATTCTGGCAATTCTGGAGGCCGTTACAGGCCCGGTTTATCTGGCGATCTTCGTCGCACAGATCATCGGCATGAACATCGCCCAGAAAATGAAGAATGATGCGTAAGAGACGGAAAATGGCGGTACACAGGATTACGGAGAATCATTACATCGTTAAGAATATCATCTTTGTTGCTGTTGCGTTGTTTTTGGCCGGTTGCGAAAGTGGTCGTGCTGTTCGCCAGGCCGCTCTTATTGAACGCGACGCGTTATTGACATGCCCATCGGAGACGCCGAACCGGTGTGCGATTTCATCAGAGTTTCAAGACTTGGCAGATACGGCTTTTGCTGGGCCGGACAAGTCGCATTATATAAGCATATTGGATATTGGTGAAGATGCTTTACTGACGCGGATCCATTTGGTTCGTGCGGCGCGTGAATCGATTGATATACAGACCTTCATCTGGGACGATGACGAAGTTGGCCAATTGCTTTTTAGCGAATTGCTGGCCGCCGCCCGTCGCGGTGTGAAGGTTCGCATGATCCTGGATCAGGTGGGAACCTATGTTTCTGTGCAAGTCATGGCCCAAATGGCCACGGTTCATGAGAATATTGACATCCAGTTTTTTCGGCCGGTGAAGAACCGGGGCGGCAAGTCGGCCGCTCGGGAAATCGGCTCCCTTGTCACGGATCCAAAAACACTCAACAAACGCATGCATAACAAGCTTTTTGTTGTAGATGGGCGGATCGGCATTGTGGGGGGGCGCAACATTGAAAATGCCTATTATGATTATGACAGAAGCATCTGTTTCAAGGACCTGGATCTTTTGGTGGTAGGGCCGGAGGTGCAGGATATGGTTAAGTCGTTCAATAAATACTGGGGGCACCATTTGACCAAGCCGGCGTTGGAACTACCCGATATTGCCGGGCAGGCATTAAAATTAAATACTGAGAAGCGATCCGATCTTTTTAATGATCCAGATCTGTCTGTTCTGAAACCGTTGCGGGAAAAAGCCGATTCATATTCAATCGTTACGGAGCGGCCGGCCATGGAATTGTACACGGTCGATCATGTTGATTTTGTGGCGGATTGGCCAGAAAAAAGAATTCCTTTGGGTAAAAGTGACCGTTGGAACAGTACCCGTCGCGTTGAAGAACTGGTTACAAACGCCCAATACGAAATTGTGATGCAGACGCCATATTTGATCCAAGACCGAAAGGGCTTTCGAGACTTCAAGGCATTACGGAAAAAGCGGCCTGACTTGAGGATCGCCTTATCGACCAACAGCTTGGCCTCAACGGATATGTTTTTTGTTTATGCAATGTGTTTTAAGCAGCGGCAGTTTTACCTCGAAACCGCACAGGCGCAGATGTATGAATTCAAACCGCTCCCGGGCGATGTGCGAACGATTGTCCCACGGTACATGCGGTTGGTTTCGGAGTTGAGTGATATTGATCTGTATGAGGACTTGGAATTAGTTTTGCCGGTCAATGTTAAGAAACTGCGATTGATCGTTCATGCGAAGTTTTTTGTTGTCGATGAACACATTTCGTTTGTGGGCTCACACAATTTTGATCCCCGCGCCAAAAATTTAAATACTGAAAGTGCTATCATCGTGTGGGATGACACGGTCGCTGCGGCCCTGAAGCAGATTTTTAACCGTGACACGGCGCCTCAGAACAGTTGGGTGGTGGCCCGACGCCAGAAGGTGCCGCTGGTGGGTAATGTCAGCGAGTTGATTGCAGCGATCTCCAGCAGTTTGCCGTTTTTTGACATCTGGCCATTTAAGTACAGCACTAATTTTGAATTGAAGGATGGATTTGAACCAATCTGTTCGGATCATCCGGATTTCTACCAGCATTATCAGGATGTGGGGATCTTTCCCAAGATGGGCCTGTCGTATCAAAACTTGGGAACCCGTTTTGTCAAGGCTTTCGGCGGAATATTCAGAGACATTATGTAGAACGAATAGGTATTGCGATCTGGCACCAGGATTGTGGGACCGACGACCATATTAATGTGTTTGAAATCCTCAAAAAATCCTCCTTGTCCCAATAATCCATTCCAAAGAGATGGAAATAACCAATTTTCAGTTTTTATTTGGCCTTTTTGAGCTTATAGTGTGCGTTCGGTTTTTGAGTTAAAAACAACAATATCAGTACTGGAGTAAAATTATGGCCAATGTGGTTTTACAGACGGCAATCGATGGCGTGCAGTGCGAGCACGGCAAAGTGCGCGATATTTACGATCTGGGCGATTCGCTTTTAATTGCGGCGTCGGATCGGATTAGTGCGTTTGATGTAATTATGATCTCAGGGATTCCGTATAAGGGGCAGGTTTTGACGGATATCTCGAAGTTCTGGTTCGAGTTTCTTGACGGCGCGGTCGAAAACCATCTGGTCAGCAGCGATGTGGCTGATTTTCCGCCGCCGTTTTGCGATTATCCCGACCAACTGGCCGGTCGGACGATGCTGGTTAAAAAAACCAAGGTTCTGATGGTGGAATGCATCGTTCGCGGCTATATCACCGGTTCCGGCTGGAAGGAATATCAGCGGGAAGGTACTGTCTGCGGAATTAAGCTGCCGGCGGGACTGAAACAATGCGAAAAGCTGCCCGAAGTCATTTTTACCCCATCGACCAAGGCCGAACTCGGCGCTCATGATGAGAATATCGACTTTGACACCTGCGTCGAGTTGATCGGCGAAGAGGCCGCCGCCTTTATCCGGGACAAAAGCATCGAGATATTCCAAAGGGCAAGCGAGTATGCGGCGACCAAGGGAATCCTGTTGGCCGATACCAAGTTTGAGTGGGGCGAAGTTGATGGCAGGATCATTCTGATCGATGAGGCGCTCACGCCGGACTCGTCGCGGTTCTGGCCTGCGGATAAATACGAGGCGGGTCGCGACCAAGAAAGCTTCGACAAGCAATTCGTGCGGAATTACCTCGAAGAAATTAATTTTGACAAGTCCGGTGAGGGAGTGGAACTTCCTGCCGAGATCATCGAAAAGACCAGCGCCAAGTATATCGAGGCGTATGAAAAGTTGACCGGCAAGACCTTTCCACCGGCGGAGTAGCGTGTGACACAGCGGTTGCCGATACAGAATGAATACCGCAGACAATGGGAGCAGTTGCTGGCGCTGACGGCGGCACATTTTGTGCTGGACAGCTTTCCGGGATTGATGCATACCGTGTTGCCTGCGTTTCAGGATTCATTTCAGTTAAGCGTAGCGGCCGGTGCGGTGCTGCTGACAGCATTTTTGGTTTCGGCCAATGGGATACAGGTGGCCATCGGTCACAGACGCCCGGAAAAAGATTGTCCCCTATTCTTATATACCGGTTTTCTGTTCGTCTGTGCAATCGCGCTGTTTGCGGTGGTGCCGCCGAACAGCTTGGCATTACCTTGGCTTTGCCTGATAGCCATCATTTGCGGGGCTGGTGTTGGTATGACACATCCAGAAGCCCTGCGGGCGGTGCATCGGCTGGATAAAATTTCCTCGACAGTCAGTTCAGCGGTTTTTATGTTCGGGGGAGTGGCGGGATTTGCTTTCGGCGGCTGGATTACCACGCATCTGTACGCATCCTACGGGCTAAGCAGCTTAATTCCCTTTTGTATCGCTTCGGTCATTGCACTGGGGGTTATGATGTTCTTTCGGATACGGCTTTCTGTTGAGGGGGATAAGCCCGAGGACCAACAGACACATTCAGAAGTTTCACCCCCATCGCTTTGGCTGATCATCGCGATTGCCACGCTGGTTGCCAGTTCGATGGCGGTGTTTGCTTGGATTATCCCGCAGCATGTCCGTCAGCTAGGGATTGATCTGACCGTGGGCGGTTTAGCGGTGTCGGTATTGAGCATCTCCGGTGGCGTTGGTGCCGTTGTCATGTCCAAGTGGGCCCATCGGGTGGGTGAGTTCAAGATGGTTCGCAGGATGCTGGTGGCGGGTATTCCATTTATAACGGCGTACCTGTTTTTAATACCCCATCGATGGGCACTGAGCTTGTTGTTTATTGGCGGGTTCTTTTGTTTTGGGGTGTATCCGATCTTAGTCAGTATTGCACGGGGCTGTGAGGGGACCAATCTGGGCCAGCGCATGGGCTGGGTTGTGGGAGGCGTCTGGCTGATCGCGTGTGTTTTTCCAATGATCCTGGGGCCGGTTGCCAAACACTTTGGAACCGGGCCGATTCTCTTTTGCATTCCTGTTGGATTTGTGCTGTCATTGCTGTTAATCTTAGTGAACCAAAGGAACGAGTCGGAATCAGAAAACGGCAAGTTATGATCGATTATGATTTACATATTCATACTGCTTATTGCGGCCATGCGGCGCCGATGACGGTGGAGGTGATTTGTGCTCGTGCCGAAGCATTGGGCCTTTCGACGATTGCGATCACGGATCATATCTTTACCCCGGCTGATCATGCCAAAATTGTGCAGATTCGCGAAGATGTTGCGCGGTATGGCCCCAAAATCAAGGTATTTGTCGGGGCCGAGGTGGATGTTGACTACAGCTATACCGACGGACGGTTTGTCACAGATGACTTTATTGGGCTTGATTATGTGATCGCCGGGTTTCATTATGTGCCGACAGTCGGCAATTACCCACATGGGCCGCAAGAGAATTCGCTGGGCGATGAGACATTTATGGAGTATTGGCGGACATCGCTGCTGGGTATCGTAAGCAATCCGAATGTCGATACGCTCGCCCACCCGGGCAGGTTATTGGCTAGTGCGGTTGATTTAGATGTGTTTTTTGATGATGCAATGAATGTGTTTGAGGAAGCCGCGTCCATCTCGGCAAAGAACAACATTGCCTGGGAGATGAATGAGTTAACCGGTTATCGCATCGCAGGCTGCTGGCAGGAGCAGTGGTGGCGGATTTATCGGGTTGCGCTGGATGTGGGTGTGAAGCTGGTTTATGGTTCCGATGCCCATACGCCGGATGCTATCGGGGCACACAGCTTTGTGGAGGGGCTGTTGCAAAAACTACCGAAACATTGCCTTGCCCAGCCGGAAGAAGTGATGAAGAAATTTTGACAGGATTAGCTGAGAGCGAAGGTGTCATTATGAAGAAAAAGACAAGATCCAATATTGTATTGATCGGAATGCCGGGATGCGGCAAGAGTACGATCGGCGTTTTACTGGCCAAGCGGTTGAGTCGATATTTTTTGGATACAGATGTGCTGGTCCAGGTAGTCCACGAAAAGAGTCTTCAGGAATTGATCCGGATTCATGGCATGGACGGATTCTGTCAGATCGAACAGGACTATGTTACCTGTCTTGACCTCAAAAACGCGGTGATCGCCACCGGTGGCAGTGTGGTGTATTATGAATTTTCGATGCAAAGTTTAAAGAATGATGGTACACTGGTTTATCTAAAGTTGCCGCTGGAGGAACTGACAAAACGGCTCGGCGATCTGAACCAGCGCGGCATGGTGCTGGAACCGGGGCAAACGCTGGCGACGCTCTATGAAAAACGCACCCCACTGTACGAACGATGGGCTGATGTTGTTGTAGATCTTTCCGGCTTGGGGCATGAGGCCAGTGCAAATGCGATTTTAAACGAGCTTGAAGGTTTCAGCGATCCGGACACGCTTTAACCGGTACTCACCAAGGAATTCGGTTGCCTTAATCACCCATAAAAAGCAAGGTGTTCAGGTTGAAATTGGCAGTAGTTTTTCCTTTCTTATGCTGTTTCCCTAATGTATAATATCCGGCAATTGTTATCGGTTTTAGACTGTTTGGTCGATGAAGTACCTTATGTGACATAAAGGCATTTTGTTTGATTCTTGATTAGGTTATCGATTTGATGGATGAAAACCCGAAAATGACGGAGGCAAGTGCGGTTAAGGCGCCCCTTGGTACTGCGCCTGTGAAGTCATTTATGACGGCCGGGCCGACACTTCACTACAGCCATACGAATGTGTTGTGGCTCTGGTTTCTGGCGGTAGTGGTCTATATTGCTACCTGCATCTTTTGGTATGCCATCGTCGCCGGAGGTCCGATTTCCATCGGCTTTTTTGAATTCGCTGACACTTCTCTGTTTGATTTGGGACATTATACGGTTACGCCGATCAGCATTTATGAGTATCCCTGGCAGATCGTGGTGTTAGGTGTCCTAATGGGGATTCTGGCCGTTGCCCCTGTGCTGGTTTCGCAATTGTTAAGTTTTCGCTACAGTGTGGCTTTGGTGCTGGCTGTTATGTTCATTGCCAAGTTGTATCTGTTCGGTGTCTTTGTTCTGATTAGCTGTATTGCGGTGGCTTCTCGCCCGTTACGATTTCGCAGCCGCTTTATCTCATTGGCGCTCTGTATGGCCCCCCAATTAATTTACTGGGCAATCTGGGGCAGCGATTCGACAGCTGACCCAGTTCGCCTGGGGTTTTCATTTGCCCCATGGATTTACGCTTGGCTTAGTGGTCTGGCGATGGCTGCTCTGATATTGGGGGTCGGCCATTTCACCCGCTACAAACCCGGATTGAACTGGCTGATAGGCCTCTGTTTTTTGGGGGTTGCATTTGGTGTCTTCCAATGGCATATCGGTTTTGCGGAATTGGATTATTACCGCTACATTGCGGGCAACGATCCGTCGGATGCGGTTGAGTTTCAGGGTCAATCGATATCGGACACATTGGATAAAGTGCTTGCGGATGTTCCTCTGCGAAGCCGTTTGGGGGGGCAGTTTTTTGAGTTCAACGACGCGGTTGAGCTTCGTCGAAAACTGAAAGAAAATATTCAGGATATGTTGACCTATAATAATCGCTGGCCGGAATGGTTTCGCCGGAAGATACCAGCCCGGTTGAAATATCAGGTCAAACGGCAAAGCTTGATAATGGAATATGAAAAATTTATGGAGCGCTGGCCGAGCAATCAAGGGCGAATGCCGACGGTGATGTATTTCAGGGCTGTTTTGAGCGAAATTCATCCGGATGTTTGTGGTATTGTTGATCGGGAAATGCTTCACTTTTACAGTGATTATCCGTTTGCTGACAACAATCTGAATTGGCAGGAGTTGTTCGAACGGTTTCCGGAAAGCCCCGAATCCATAGAGGCCCGTTGGCGCATCGCGACCGACGAAGCGGGCAACGGTCAGTTTGATACCGCTGATGAGTATTGTCAGACGGCACAGGTTATGATCGGTAAGGTTCTGGATGAACTTTCTGTTTTTCAGGCGGAAGAACCACCCTCTATTTTTGCGGCGTTTCAGCAACCCGCCCCAACGATTATGACGCCTTTTAAGTTGCATGACCTTCAAAGCCGCTTTCACAGATTGAAATCCCTTATCAGCCAGGAAAACCGAGGCGACGATGAGGATTCACGGAAACGATTAGCTGAATTTCTGATGCTTAATCCGCATGATGATCGCAGTTATGCCGTCAGTTTGGATGGTCTGCTTGAAAAGATGTCTGCCGATGACGGGTTGCGGGATAATCTATTGCTGGCCAAGGCGATGCTGGTTAATGATATTCAGCGGCGATCGCGATTACTGGAAGAG
>JAGGWF010000253.1 GCA_021157685.1 Planctomycetota bacterium
CATTTTTGTTGACAGGGTGGGTGAGATTCGGTATTATCTCTCGCTTCTACGGGGTGTAGCTCAGCTTGGCTAGAGCGCCTGGTTTGGGGCCAGGAAGTCGTAGGTTCGAATCCTGTCACCCCGATTCCACAACCCTTTGCGATTAAAGGGGTTGTGGAATATCATTTCGATATTATCTGCTTTGAACTAAAGGGGATATTCACTTGACTCCACTAACCACTATCCCTTGCGGTTGACCAATAAATTGAATGGAACGGGTTCGACCTGCACAGCCTGTTGCACCAGACGGTAAAAGCCGTTCGCGACCTGGTCGCACCATCGCCCACCGTAGTTTATAAAGCATCACCCAAGCTGTCTTGTAGCGACCCAACCCTAATACCCGCTGTAAACCCAAAGCACTCATACCGGTTTTTTGGCTGGTAACCTGCCATATCGCACGGAGCTATATCACCAGCGGTAACTTGCAGTCCTGAAAGATCGTCCCCGCAGTGACCGATGTTTCTCGTCGACACTCTTGACAACGCCAAAGACACCGTCGAATCATTAGCCATTGATGTCCTCCGCAACTTGGACAAACAAGCCCCTTTGGCCATCGCAAAGAAGACAAATAAGTCCCGACACGCTACATCATCACTGAACCTCCATTCGAGTTCTATCAGCGTTTTTGGATAATCTTCTGCCATAGGGTAATAATGCTACATATCGGGGCTGGTGGAGTTAGGTAAATACCCCCTTTTGGTATAATGCACTAAAGAAGAAAGAAGGATGGCGCAATGAAACCGATACCATTCCGGCAATGTAGCCGAAGCGTTCTGACTTCTGAAATCTGACTTCTTTCATTATGCAAAACAAACCCAATTTTAACGCTTGCGTCTTTAGCATCTTTAGCGTTTCTCGCGTTAAAAAATCTGTAAAAATCAGTGTAATCGGTGGACAAAAATGGCGTTGTTTAGGTGCAGTTTGGCGTCGTTTTGGACTACTTTGGCGACAAAAAAAACCAAAAACCGCGTTTTTGATATCGAAAACGAAGAGATACGATATTTTTGGGGTCTTTTGGGGCGTTGTAATCGGGTTCACTCGCTCCGTTGGCGCGATTGTTCAAGACGACTTGAGTTTATTTTCCCACTTCGCGATTTCGTTCAACCGATTGATGATGTCCAGGTGCTGGGTACAGGCCAACTCGCACCGGCCGCACTGAATACAATCGGCGGCATCTGCCTTGCGGTCGGCGATCAGCCCCCATTTATGATGGAATTTGAGTTGCTCAACCATCTCGGTATCAGTTTTTCCGTGCAGCAGCTTTTCGTTGTAATACTGCATAAGGCCAGAAATCGGGATATCCTTCGGGCAGCGGTTCATACAATACCCGCAGCCGGTGCAGAGCTTGTCCATATTTTGCGTCACATTGCGGCGGATGCGTTCGATGTCTTCAGCGGCAAACGGGGTCGCGTTATCCGCGGCGCGACATGCCATATCAATATGCTCTTTTGTTGTGAAGCCGTTCAGTGTAACGGTGATCTGCGGACAACTGATGCAGAACCGCAGTGCCGCCTCGGTCGGGGTCTCCCCCTCGCTCGCTAAAAACGCAAGGCGGTCCGCATGTCGCGGAATAATGCCCCCGGCCAACGGGTTCATTGCCACCACGCCC
This sequence comes from Planctomycetota bacterium, assembly GCA_021157685.1. GTDB lineage: Bacteria > Planctomycetota > Phycisphaerae > Sedimentisphaerales > Anaerohalosphaeraceae > 4572-13. The sequence goes on from JAGGWF010000253.1 coordinate 1,649, forward strand.
AGCCCCATTTCATTGGCGGCTTGGACCCCCTCCCAGCGATACAGAAAGTTTAGGATATTGACCCCCAGCAGAACGCCCTCAAATTCATTTTTCTCCAGTATCGTTTTCACTTCCGGCCCGCGCAAATGCGTCGAAATCACAATATGCCTTATTTTTCCCTGTTCCTTGCACTTGAGAAGTCCCTCATATTGCCCGCCCGTTTTCATCGCCAGCTCATATTGATCCAGCCGCCGGATACACCAGACATGGTAGAAGTCAATGATATCGGTTTTCAGCCGTTTCAGTGACTTATCCACTTGTGCCATCGCTTTTTCGGCCGTATTAAATGTTTCTGGCATCGCCTTGGTGGAGATACAGAGGTCATCCCGTTTGTGTGCCATTTGTTGAATCGCAAGGCCGAAGATGTCCTCGCTCTGGTCTTCGCAATACCCGGGTGCGGTATCGAGATAGTTAATCCCCTTATCGACTGCATATTCAACTAGCTCGGCATTTTCTTTTTTGGATCGGGTCGTATCAAACTGCATCCCGCCAAAACCCACCGCACTCACCTCAATGCCCGTTTTCCCGTAAGGTTTATAAACCATCCCATTCTCCAAAAGTCAGTATTATTTCCACTCACGATACCGAAAAACACACAAAATATCAATTTCTGAATCTGAATTTGGTAGGTTTAATTTGTATATACGACATTTTTAGAGACTGTAGCAGGATAACCGGGTAATATTACCGTAACTTATTGCAAACTAACATGTTATGCGTAATTTCTTTTCATTGCGTTAGTGTTTTCCGGGTATAACCGGCTTGAACCTTGCCCTTGGCAGGTAATACCTGTTTTGGGGCGAAGCTAGCAAATTCGACCCTAACAGTTTCCCGGTAGCTTTACTACACTCTCCATTTTTTCGGTATTTATTTTCGCCAAAATTCGTTATAATGCCTCACCTTAATATTTGCTGAATAAAGTTGGATATACTTGGTACTCATGAAAGAAGGTGAAAAACAAACGAATCGTCGAATCCAGCGGGAAGAGGATATATATCGCATTTCCACGCTGGTGGCGGGCAATTTTGAGCTGCAGGAGGTGTTGGACCGGTTGGCTGAGGCGGCGGTGAAAGCAACCCGCACCACTGCCTGCTCGATCCGCCTACTGGATGAAAATGTCGGTAAGCTCAAGATGCGCAGCACCTACGGTCTCAGCGAGGCCTACCGCAATAAGGGACCGGTAACCCGCAAAGACCCGGTGATTGAGCAAGCTTTTGGGGGTGAGGCTGTCGTGATTGACGATATGCGTGTGGATGACCGCATCGCCTATCCCGAGGCGACTTTTAAAGAGGGCCTTGTCAGCCAACTCACCGTAGCGATGAAGTTCAAGGACCATCCCATCGGAGCCTTGCGGCTATACAGTCCCGAACCGGCGCGGTTTGATCAGGATAACATTCGTACCGCTCGCTTGGTTGCCAGCCAGTGTGCGATTGCCATTACCAACGCCCGACTTTACAACAAGGCTATCGAAGGGGCCAAAATGGCCGAACAGATGCGGTTGGGCGGCGTGATTCAGCGGCGGATGATTCCGGAAAAAGCCCCCTGTATGCAGGGGCTGGATGTGGCGGCGATCTACCAGCCCTGTTATCAGATCGGCGGTGATTTGTATGATTTTCTGCAGATCAACAATCATACACTGGTCGTAGGCGTTGCCGATGTCATCGGCAAGGGCATTCCCGCCGCAATTATGATGAGTATGTTTCGTGGTACGCTGCGGGCCTATGCCGATGGCGGCTATGGTCGCCACAGTATGGAAGAGATCATCCACAAGCTCAACCGTGTGACGCACAACGAATGTCGTGACGGCGAGTTCATTACGCTGTTCATTACACAAATTGATACTAAAAATAACACACTGACCTATTGCAGTTGCGGCCACGAACCCGCACTGTTGCTTCGCGGTGGCGATATAATCGAACTGGATGCCGGCGGCTTGGTGCTTGGCATTGTCCCTGATGCGGAATATACCATTGAAACGATCGAATTTAAGCAGGATGACTTGCTGCTGATGTACACCGATGGCCTGATCGATGCGATGGATTTTGACGGCCAAATATGGGGCAAAGAAGAAATGCTTAAAGCACTGAAAAAATGCCCCCGCAACGCCGCCGAAGGGCTGGTGCATAATCTACTTCGCTATCGCCGACGGTTTTCGGGACTGGCCAGCCAGACCGATGATACGAGTATCGTGGTGATCCGCCGGGACGACAATGCGAATACCTGCGATGACAATGACGATTGTGATTGCCGGACAATAGAGCCATAACTCGGATACGAAATCGAATGCATCCTTTTATCATTACAATTGACGGCCCGGCTGGCGTGGGCAAAAGCACGGTGGCACGGATGCTGGCGAAGCAACTGTCAGCGGTGTTTCTCGATACCGGTGCGTCGTATCGCGCCGTGACTGTTGCGGCGATGAATGCCGGGATCGACATGACTGATACACCGGCGGTTCTGGAGATGATGGATCGGACGGCGTTTGAGTTTGAGCATGAGGGTGATGTGTTAAAAGTGTTCATTGACGGACGGGATGTAACGCAGGCCATTCGCCAACCGCGGGTAACGGAGAATGTCAAATTTGTCGCCGGCCAATCTCAATTACGGTCCCGGCTTGTTATATTGCAGAAGCAGTTCGCCGCACAGTTTGACAGGGTCGTTACCGAGGGCCGCGATCAGGGGACGGTGGTGTTTCCCGATGCGGCGTCCAAATTCTTCCTGGCCGCTGACCCGAAAGAACGGACGCGGCGGCGGCATGAAGAGCTTAAGGCCGCTGGAAAAGAAATGGATTTTGAGATGTTGCACGAGCAAATCGTAACCCGGGATGCCTCGGATGAAAACAGAACGGTCAGTCCCCTGAAACCGGCGTCCGATGCGATCCATATCGATACCACGCACATCGACGCTGAAGGAGTTGTTAATCGGATACTGGAGGTCCTGAACGAAAAAGATGGTTAAAATAAAAAACAAAGACGGTTTTCTCCGCCGCTTCATCTGGCATGAGGGTGGACGGCTTCTCTTAGTGGGCATGCTCTATCTGATCTACCGCATCAAGGTTTATGGCAAAGAAAATCTGCCCGCCAACGGACCGGTGGTTGTGTTGAGCAACCATCAGAGTTTCCTTGACCCCCTTATTTGTCAAAACTGGCGATGGCGACCGTTCTATTATATAACGCGGGCGACACTGTTTAAGGGCTTTTGGGGCTTGATTATTGATGGTTTTTACACCATCCCGATTAATCAGGATGGGGCTGATTTAAAATCGATGCGGGCGATTATTGAGATTCTTAAACGCGGGCGTGTTGTCTGTCTGTATCCGGAAGGGTCACGGACCTATGATGGTAAGATTGCTGAAATTAGACCGGGCTTTGGTTTGCTGGTTCGCCGCAGCGGAGCGACGATTGTTCCGATGGTCATGGACGGCATTTTTGAACGCTGGCCGCGTACACAAAAATTCCCCAAACTCGGCGGCCGCGTTGGCGTTATGTATGGGAAGCCGATCCCCGCCGATATGATTAAGCAGGTTGGCGAAGAAGCATTTGTTCACGAGTTTAACCAGACCATGCGGACGATGCACAACGACCTCCGCCAAAAAATGGGAAAAGAACCGTACAATTATGGTAGTTTTAACGAAAAAGAGGGGGTCGTATGAAAGTATTGGTAGCTGAAAAATGCGGGTTTTGCCCCGGTGTACGGACGGCGATCAACCTGGCCCAAAAAACACTGGCAGATGATGACAAGGTTTACAGCTTGGGACATATTATTCACAATGAAGACATGGTTAATCAGCTTACTAAAGCGGGGTTGAGTACGGTTGATTCCATCGAGCCCATTGAATCGGGAACGGTTCTGATCCGTTCGCACGGGGCGACGCTGGTCGAACTGGATCAGATTCGCGAAAAAGGACTTAAAATCGTGGACGCGACTTGCGTTTTAGTCAAGCGGGTCCAGAAAATCGCCCGCCAGCTCAACGAAGAAGGGTACAAAGTCGTTATCATCGGCGACAAGGACCATCCAGAGGTCAAGGCAGTTGTTGGGTTTGCTAAAGATGTCGAGGTTGTGGCGGTTGAGGGCGATTTAGACAACATCAGTTCCAGTAACAAGTTAGGTGTTATATGTCAGACTACGCAAAGCCCGGATCACTTTGCGGATATGATCGCAGCGATTTCCCGCAAGGGTTTTTCAGAGATGAAGATTATCAATACGCTTTGTCGGGAAACGATGTCCCGCCAGACCGCCGCCGTCAAACTTTGTCGACAGGTCGATGTGATGTTCGTCTTGGGTGGTCTGCACAGTGCAAACACCCGGAAACTGGCGGAATTGTGTAAAAAACACAATCCACGGACTTATCACTTGCAAAATTGGGCCGAACTTGATAAAAACTGTCTTTCCGGCAAGACAATGGCGGGGGTAACGGCGGGCGCTTCGACCCCGGATGATGTGGTTGAGGAGTTTGTGCGAAACCTTGAAAGCTATGAGCCGGCGTGAAGAAAAACCGTAAAACGGTTGGTGTTTGGAATGCTAAAGAACCGCATTGGCGGCGTAGCTGGTGCGTCTTTATATTTATGAACCTTAATGTCAATTGAGGTAAAAGCGGGTTGCGTAAATGTGGGGCGCAATCGCAGCTAACAACAGACTCCACAGGAGATTTTTACAATGGTAGATAGAAGCCTCATCAGCAAACTCGGTCTTTCCAATGAGCAGATCGAACAGGAAGTCAACGAACTTTTCACCTCCGAACACACACTACTTCTCGAAGAAGAACTGGCCAAGAAAGTCGAATCACTTGTTCCAGGCAACATCGTTACAGGCAGAATCGTCACCCAGCTGGGTAATGATGTGATTGTGGAATTGGGTCTCAAGAGTGAAGGCATGGTCGAAGCGTGTGAATTCGATGACCCTTCTGAGATCGTTGCCGGTAAGGAAATTGAAGTTCTTCTGGAAGAAATGGACGCTGAAAGCGGCATCCTTCTGAGCAAGCGAAAAGCCGACCGTATTCGCGGTTGGGAGCGTGTTATTGAGAGCAATGCCGAAGGCGATGTCGTCAAGGGTATTGTCAGCCGCCGCATCAAGGGTGGTTTGTTGGTGGATATCGGTGTTCCGGTATTCCTGCCGGCTTCACAGGTCGATATCCGAAAGCCCGGTGACATCAGTCGTTTTATCGGGCAGGAAATCGAATGCAAGATTCTCAAAATCGATACGGAAAATCACAACATCGTGGTCTCCCGCCGCAAGATCATCGAAGAAGAACGGTACGCCAGCAAGGAAAAGATCCTGGCCGAAATCGAAGCCGGTCAGATTCGAAAAGGCATCGTCAAGAATATTGCCGATTTCGGTGTATTCGTGGACCTTGGCGGTTTAGATGGCCTGCTGCATATTTCCGATCTGAGTTGGGGCCGTATCTCGCACCCATCCGAACTGGTCGAACTGGACCAGGAAATCGAATGTATGGTTATCGGTGTGGATAAGGATAACGAAAAGATCTCGCTGGGCCTCAAGCAAAAGAGCGAAAGCCCATGGAAAACGGTCGAAGAGCGATATCCGATCGGCAACAGAGTAACAGGCAAGATTGTCAATATCATGAATTACGGCGCCTTTGTCCGTCTGGAAGAGGGCATCGAGGGACTGATCCATATCAGTGAGATGAGTTGGACCAAACGCATCGGTCATCCCGGCGATGTCCTGACTCTTGGCGAGGACATCGAGATACAGGTACTCGATATCAACAAAGACAAGCAGGAGATTTCACTGGGTCTCAAGCAACTTGAGACCAATCCGTGGTCCGTGGCCAGCCAGAAATATCCGGTTGGCACGATTGTCGATACCACAGTGACAAGTCTGACCAACTATGGTGCATTTGTAGAGATCGAGCCGGGTATTGACGGGCTGATCCATATCTCTGATATGAGCTGGACGAAGAAATTCAATCATCCGGGCGAGGCGCTGCATAAGGGTCAGGACATCAAGGCTGTGGTGCTCGAAGTGGACGAAGAAAAGCACCGCGTTTCACTGGGTATCAAGCAACTGACCGAGGATCCGTGGGCGCACGCCATTCCGGATAAATACATACCGGGGCAGGTCGTCAAGGGTGCGGTTACAAAACTGACCAATTTTGGCGTCTTTATCCAGTTGGAAGAGGGCCTGGAAGGTCTGCTTCATATTTCCGAGCTGTCGGACGAGAAGGTCGATTCGCCGCAGGATGTCGTTAAGATTGGCGACGAACTTGAGGTGAAGATTCTTCGGGTCGATACCGACTCCCGCAAGATCGGGTTGAGCTTGCGTCGCGTCCAGTGGGCCGCTGAGGATAAGGCCGCCGAAGGGGGCACTTCGGATGCTCCGGTTCGGGATATCGAGGATACCGATGCCACACAACGACGCGGTGGACTCGATGGCGACTTGATGCCGGATTCACTGAATATCTCGCTGCCAACTCAGAAGCCTGATGAGGAAGCGTAAATAATGGTTGTATAAATTGCCTGCGGAGTTAATCGCGGGTGTTGGATAGTCGATACACTCAGCAGGGCATGCGGTTAATAAGTTGCATGCCCTGTTAGCCCCATAATAATGAGGCCTGTTGCAATAAAAATAGAACCGAATGCACAACAGGAGTGATTACCATGGCTTTTGATGCAACGATTAAAGAATACCTGAACGAAATTGACGCTGCTCCGTTGCTGACATGGGAACAGGAAAAGTCCCTGTCCACGGCGGTTCTTGACGAAAATGACCCCGGCGCTCGCGATCAGCTTATCCGAAGCAATCTTCGGTTGGTCGTGAATATTGCCAAAAAATTCTCCGGCCGCGGCCTGACCCTTGGTGATTTGATCGAAGAGGGCAACTTGGGCCTGATGCGGGCGGTCGATACCTTTGACCCCGACCGCGGGGTACGATTCAGCACCTATTCGTCTTGGTGGATCAAGCAATCGATCAAGCGATCCATTCTGAGTAATTCGCAGCCGATCCATATTCCGACCTATATGGTCGAATTGATTAACCAATGGCGGAAGGTCTATGTGGAGCAGGAATCCCACCTGGGACGCACCGTCAGCTTGGAAGAGATGGCCTCAGCGATGAAAGTGCCGATCCGAAAAGCGCGGGCGATTCGCGATATTGTTGCGGTGGTGGATACGGGATTTCAGCACGATTCTTCCGAACAGAACGCCGGCCTTGACGAAGCGATTGAAGATGATACAATCCTGTCGCCTGAGGAAGATCTCGGAACCAATGAAGAGTTGGAAAAAGCGTTGGGTCTGCTGGATGAGATCGACGCGAGAGAGGCCCAGGTCTTGCGTTTGAGATTTGGCCTCAATGGTGCCGAGCCGTTGACCCTCAAGCAAATTGGAGCCGAACTGGGACTAACGCGGGAACGCGTTCGTCAGTTACAAAAAAACGCCCTTGCCCAATTGAACGAGCTTTTGATGGCATAGCACTACAAAAGGCGAAGACTGACAAGGCGAGGTTTCTGGCGAACTTCGCCTTTTTTATTGACCCATAGTTAGGGAGATGCCGTGAAAAACGAAACGATTGATTTGAGACAATTTATCCGGGACATCCCGGATTTCCCCAAGCAGGGGATCTTGTTTCGTGATATTACGCCTTTGTTGGCGGATGCTAGGGGCTTGGCGTGTGCCATTGAGCGATTGACCGAGCCGTTTCAGGATAAAGGCATCAATGTGGTCGCGGCGGTAGAGGCCCGCGGATTTATTTTTGGTTCAGCCGTTGCCAAGGCGCTCGGTGCGGGGTTTGTTCCGATTCGCAAAAAAGGCAAGTTGCCCTATCATACCGAAAGCGTCTGTTATGGTCTGGAATATGGACAGGACACCGTTGAGGTCCATACCGACGCTGTCAAATCCGGAACGAGTGTCCTGATGGTGGACGACCTGCTGGCTACCGGTGGCACGATGGTTGCGGCGTGTGAACTGATCGAAAAACTGGGCGGTCAGATACACGGCCTGACTTTTTTAATTGAACTAACCGACCTGAAAGGCCGGGATAAACTTCAACAGTACGACATTCATACGGTACTGTCTTATTGAGGATAGCTTCCGTGTGGGCACGGCCCACCCGGGCTATTTCATCAAGAATATCTTCAACGGGTGGAACGGTCAAACTGTGCTTGGCCGTGGGCGTGACCGTTCGATTCTTCATTGCAAAATTGGGGGATTTTTGTATAATTGTGTAGTTCTATTGACAAAAACAATGATTTTGGCGGTAAAATGGGTCAAAATGTACAAAAACTCGATGTAATGGTCCCGGCGGTGGGACAATCCGGCTACACGATCACCATTGGCCGTGGGATATTGTGCGATCTTTGGCAGCAGATCAAAACGCAATGGCCTACACTCAATCCGTTTATTGTAACGGATTCCGAACTGGTCAAAGTGGGGCATTTGAAAACATTGGTTGGTGGCGAAAGCGTACCGACCTATGTGATCGAACCGGCGGGTGAGGTTTCCAAGCATATTCAGACGGTTGTCGCGATCGTTGAGGAGATGG
>JAGGWF010000159.1 GCA_021157685.1 Planctomycetota bacterium
ACCCCTCAACAGATCAGCGAATTTTACAGCGACTACCCCCGTATTCATCAGGAAAGCGATCTTTCCGGGAAATGTATCGATGCGATTATTGCCAACCTCACTGGTCAATCCGTATGCGATGTTGGTTGCGGGACCGGATATTTACTCAACCAAATCAACTCCACGGGCACATTTGAGAGCTTGGTCGGTGTTGATTTCTCTAAACATGCTGAGTGGGAATCTTTAAATACGATTGAATTTCTGGAACACAATATTCTAAATCTTCCCTTTGAGAATAAGCAATTTGATGCCGTTGTGAGCACACATACACTCGAGCACATTTTAGATATCCGGGCCGCCGTTGAAGAATTGAGGCGAATTTGCAAGGAGAAACTTATCATCGTCGTACCTCGTGAAAGAGAGTCCATCTGGTCTTTCAACCCACACTTTCATTATTTCCCCTATGAGCATTCGTTCCTGAAGCATCTGCTACCCCTGCCGGATCAATGGCAGATCAAGCGGATCGGCAGAGATTATCTTTACATTGAAAACAAGTAAAATCGACATAATCGGTTAGCGGTTAGCGGTTAACGGTTAACGGTTAGCGGTTAACGGTTAGCGGTTAGCGGTTAGCGGCCGATCGTATTCTTATTTCCGGAACGGGCGAAAAGATAATCAATTACAAAGGTGAACCCGAAATCGCGGAAAAATCGTATCTGGTGGAGTAATTTGGGATTGACGATGGACAATTGTAGATTGTCGATTGAAAAACATCCTGCCTGTTCCTTTCATCCTGACAAAAACATTGTTTTTTGTTTCGCGTGTTTCGTAAGTCGTATGGGTGCAAATTTAAAGTTGAACCTGAAATTTGTGCGACCCTTAAAAACCAGAACTTTGGATAAAACGGGCGGGGCCTAAATGCCAATAAGAAAATAAAGGTCTATTATGCCTAAATAGTAGGAAACAAAACCGCTGTTTTAAGCTCAAAAACACGAAATTACGAAACGAACCCATTTGGTAAAATAGGCAAACACCAGCCGCGACAGTAATAGAGCGGTCATCGAAAAACTGTGTTTAACCGCCAAAAACGCAGAATTACGAAACGAACCCCCTTTTCAGTAAATATACTTCGGAGAGTATCGGTCCGGTTTCGTTTTTACTGTGCCGGGACAAGTGGGGGATTGTAGATTGCAGATTGGAGGGATCGTTAAGTATGCAGGTATATAAGTATGCGGGGAGATCCTGTTAAAACATTATTTCTCGTGTTATTTCACTTGTTTCGTGGTTGATATTGGTGCATTTTTAAAGTTGAACTTGAAATTTGCACGACCTGTGTTACACTAAACACCTATGATTACACGAAAAATTCAAAAAGAGCTGCTTGTTTGTGCCAAAGAGTATCCAGCTGTCACCCTGCTGGGGCCTCGGCAGTCGGGTAAAACGACTCTGACAAAGATGGCATTTCCCAATCATGCGTACTGTTCGCTGGAAGAGCCGGATACACGACAACACGCCCAAAACGATCCTAAGGGGCTGCTGGGGAGTTTTTCGGGCGGTGTGATATTGGATGAAATACAGCGCGTTCCTGAACTGCTAAGCTATCTGCAGGGACTCATCGATGCGGATCCGGAGCCGGGACGATTTATCCTTACGGGAAGTCACCAACCGCAGGTTCACCATGCGGTCAGCCAGTCGCTTGCCGGTCGAACAGCAATGCTTGAACTTCTCCCCTTTTCGATTGAGGAGATAGCCCAGTATAACAGAAAAGCCGATTCACCTTACGAAATGATCCTAAAAGGATTTTATCCACGGCTTCATGATCAGCCATTGCGCCCAGGGCGTTTTTATAGTTCTTATCTTTCAACCTACATCGAACGAGATGTCCGTGCTTTAATCAACCTGAAAGACCTTACGCACTTCGAAGCGTTTTTGCGACTGGTTGCCGGCCGTATCGGGCAGTTGGTCAATTACAGCTCCATCGCCAACGATGTCGGCGTTTCTTCAACCACCATTAAAAACTGGGTTTCGGTACTCAAGGCATCTTATGTTCTTTTTGAGCTGCCGCCCTACTTTACAAATATTCGCAAACGGGTCATGAAATCTTCCAAACTGTATTTCGTCGATGTTGGACTGGCGGCATGGTTGCTGGAACTAAAAACAGCAAGCCAGGTTCAGCGGGATCCGCTGCGAGGAGCGTTGTATGAAAACCTGCTGATTATGGAGGTGGTCAAACAGATACTGAATCGGGGCGAACAACCCAATCTGCATTTTTATCGTGATGCGAAAGGCAATGAAGTTGATCTTTTGATACCCAAGGCAAGGCAACTGGCCGCTGTTGAAATAAAATCAGGCCAAACATTTCAGCCGGGATTTATTGCGGGGATTGAATATTTTAAGAATACCTGTGGGCCGGATAGAGCCGTCAATGGGATCCTCTGGTACAACGGCCAACGGAAAACCCGCTATAAAAATACAGATATACGCAATCCTTTGACAGATGGATTTAGGTGGTAAGATATAGATTGATGATTAAAAAAACACCACCGAATACACTTAGGAACTGCGCATAAATAACCTGTCTATTTCTCATCTCAGCTTCACATCATCTTGTAGCCGAATCTCAATCGCGAAATCCTCGACATAGAATAGCTATGCCTGCGGTTTCACTGTAATCGATTGCGATTGAATCTAATGCAAATCTGAGCGATCAATAAACAGTTTATTCATGCACCGTCCCTTAGTAACCAATACATTACAGCCGGTCATACAATCTCAAATCGCGCTGCAGCACTAATCATCGGTTCTAAAGGGCGAAGCCGGCAAGCCGGCCTCGTTATACAGATTGCAAAATGGGTAAATAGCCCAGGCGTATCTGACCGCAACCGGTTCTTTCACCTGATCACTCCAGACGACGACCGTCTGTCCGTCAATCTTCGCATTGGCCCATACAAATTTCTTATCCGCTCCTGCAATTGCAAAGCCGTCTAATGTATCACCCTTTGCGTCCAGGCCGCACTCGGCATAATCGAAGTCAATTCTTATCCTATCGCCCTCGATCCCCATCGAACGATAGATCGGCCCGGAATAGGCCACCTCTTTCCCGTAATCTTTTGCGAGTGCCCACAGAGCCAATCGGTGACCGACTTCTTTCTTTTTAGCCGGATGGATATTGTTGGCTTCTCCGATATCAATCGCCACAGCCATTCCTGTGTGACCAACGCCCTCAAGCGTCATCAGCTGAGCTTCTCTCAGCTCGGCCCAGGCATCCTCAGCCGGTTCGCCCTTTTTCACTTCCAATGGCACACCGGGCTGATGCTTAACATAACTGGCCAACTGAACAAAATAGAATGAAAAATCACCCAAGCCCCAATCGGCGCGCCAATTTTCTATCATGACGGGAAATAGTTTTCGGTACTGATAAGCTCTCGCAGCATTGCTTTCACCCTGATACCAGATGACCCCCTTAATACCATAAGGGATAAGCGGGTTGATCATGGCATTGTAGAGATGGGAGGGTGTAAGCTGTGGTAAGAGGGACCATGGCCTCTGCGGTATTGGCTCACCTTCGGCTTTAAGTTTGTCCACTTTTTTCTTCCATTTCAACTGTTCTCTCTCAGCATTATCGACGAGAACTTTTAGTTCAGGATCCCCATCCAGAATCTCCCGTCTCGTCCACGCTTCGGCAGTGGTCCCCCCCCACGATGAGTGAATCAGACCTATCGGAACCTTTAGTTCTTTGTACAATTCTTTACCAAAGAAATAACCCACCGCGGTAAAACCTTTAGCCGTTTCCGGCGAGCACTCCTGCCATGTTCCATCACAGTCATCAGCAGGGTCTGCCGCCACCGCCAGCTTGACTGTAAACAGGCGAATCATTGGATAGTCAGCAGCGTTCTTAATTTCTTCTTCTGATCCCTCAACCGGCTGGTGCGGCTTCAATCCAGACAATGGCAACCACATATTTGACTGGCCGGAACAAAGCCATACTTCACCGGTCATTACATTATCCAATGTCATTGTATTATCACCCTTTATTGTCAGTTCGTGTGGTCCGCCGGCACGGGGTGTTCTGATTTTGAGACTCCATTTACCCTCCTTATCCGCGCGTGCCGTCTTACCCCACAGCCCTTGCCAACTGCCTTTGACCGTGACTTTTTCGCCGGGTTCGGCCCAGCCCCAGATGGCGACATCACTCTTCTGCTGCAAGACCATATTGTCGCTAAAAACAGCCGGCATCGTGACATCCGCCCAGCTAACACAGCAACTCAAACATAACACAACAATTACAAATCCGACCATTCTGTTTTTAAAAGTAACCATTACATGTCTCCTATAAACCTGTTACAAAATAATTCTCAAATCTAACCGTTGGACTCAATGGCTGTCCGGGACAGACGATTCAATTCGTTGTTTCCCAAACACCTTCATTCACTTTTTTATATATAATCGTGCCTAAGGACGACAGCTTCGCAGGGGATTTCCTCTATCAAACTCACATTTGGGGGCATGGTCAATCTGGAACCATGTACCATAGAAAAGGCCCTGTTCACCCGCACTGTCAAAATCGTACAATATCACCTTCTGGTTATTGATGTCTCGCGTTTCCAGGGTCACAAGCGATTGGTCATTATCAGACCGGACGATTTCCATATTAAGCTTAGCTGCGTCCAGATGAGGCCCGCTCGCAGTTGGAACCAATTTGCCGATGTTCACATAATTCCCCTTGGATTCCTCATTTTTCTGACCCAGAACCGTTATTTGGATTTCATGACTTCCCGGTTCAAGCCCTCTGCGCTCCCAACGAAAGCCCTTTACTCGAAGGTGGTCATATTGATCGACCACGGCCACTTTCTTGCCATCAATGTGGACGACCGCCTTGCCGGCATCGTCAAACTTACGCCCCAGCCAACAAATACCATCTCCCTCAAACTTGTATGTGACTGTTGCCCCCGTTTCCCGACTATGCCTCGCCGCCGGACTGCCTCCCCATTTCCCACTGAACACCGGCTGGCTTCCCCCATACGGCTGATTGTACGCCAGCAATACGGGGCCTCGGTAGATGGATGTTTTCCCCCGGCACTCATTTTCTCCAACCCAATAGTGAAGTGACATATCCAGTTCAATCTCGACGGTATCACCCTTGTTCCATTTCCTCTTCAGTGTCAGGTAAGAACCCGTCTTCACATCTTTGATGGTTTCTCCATTGACTGCAACACGGGTTTTCTCCGACCAATAAGGAATACGCAATTTCAATGGAAACTCTCCGGGCATATCCGGAGTGATGACCATTTGGATTTTGCCCGTACGGGGATAGTCCGTCGTCTGCTCCAATGTAACAGATGTATTTTGGATGTGCGTCCTCAATGTTGAAGGCCCGTACCAGTTTAAAACCAATGCATCTCCTTCGTTCATGACAGCCCAATCGCTGATCATTCCCAACCCTCTCGGAGCATTGACACTGCAACAGTTCAACTCTTCACTACCCGGCCTGATTTGAAAAGAAATCGCGGTTGTATTGGGCACCCGCTTCCCTTCCATCGGGGTATTATAGGTAGACCATTTTCCACTTCTCGATAGTGAACCGAGTGTTGCATTCCACAGAGTCAATTCCATTTCATCGGCCACAATGGAATTGCCGGTCAACTTCAGCATTTCGACACTCATGGCGCTCCATGCGATTGTGCAACAGGTCTCGATCGCTGCCAGATGATATGGATCTCCCTTCGCCTTTTCGCCCGAAGAAAAGCCCCCCGTATTATGGCGATCGAGCTTTACAATACTCCACCAGATGTGCTCAAATGCCTTTCTGTATTTTTCATCACCGGTAACCCAGTAAAGTTCCGCCATCCCCATTACAGCATGCAGACTTTCCCATCGGGGAAAAGGAGTCTGGTAGAACTCTTTACCCGCAAGTGCTGTCCGCACATAGTCGCCAGCCAAAGGAAACTCCTCTTCGGCAATCTCTCTGGCAAGGTCCAGATAGGCTGTTTTTCCAGTCGCACGGTAAAGTAGACACATCGAATGCACAGGCGCCAGGTTCTTGTCCGGGTTTCCTATACCGACAAGTTTTCCGGGCTGACCTGAAAATGTCTCACAGAGAAGATCTCCTATTTTCTCTGCTGCCCGCAGAGCTTTTGCGTCCTGAGTGTCCTCATGCCACAGAAGCAATCCCAGCATAATATGGTAATGATTCCAAGCATCCCATGTGTACCCTATTTCGGGAGTTTTATCAATGTGGCCACCCACATAAGGCCCTCTACCTGTAAGTTGATAGTCCCTCGGCCATGGTCCAAGATACCCATTCGAGGCCTGCAAAGAAACCAACTTGTCTATAAAATCCTGCAAATAATCCCGCAAATCCGGGTTGTTCGTCAAACGCAATATCTGAACTGCGCTGGTCAAATACTTGCCCGCAAACTCGCCCGACCAAGGTAACAACTTCCGATACGGCTCCTTTTCCCGGTCGGCAAACATCTCGAAAATCGCCGGATTCCGTTCGGCGATCCCAATTAGCCAATTTTCCATAAAAGCGTGTGAATAATCGTGAATAATGCCACGAAATTCAAAACCAGTTTCGGGAATTCTGCACATTTGTATTGGCACCATTTTATCCATATCCGAAGGCATTTCGGTTTTTTCTGTCACTCCGGAATTTGCCATCGTTTTAGAAGAAAAAATAAGGATAGAAAGGGTGAAGAGTAAGACAAAGGATAATTTCACAGCATTCCTTAGTGCATAGGGCTTTCGCATTTGTTGCTTCCTTTTCCGCTAACCGTTTGATTTATTGAATGTTGCTTTGTCTATCCCAAACATCGAAAACCAAACTGAATCAGCATAGATCCTGTTGCGCGATGATTCTCGAATCCAACCGTTGTACTCAATGGCTGGTTGAGTAAGAGGGCTCAATTTTCTCACCTTTCTCAGCCTTTGTTGAATTTTATCTGTATTCACCGTGTCTGTCAAGTGATTAGGGAAATTGTCACTGCTTTCCGAAAAACAGCCCAATCGTCTCTACCGAATGTCTCGCACGACCCCGGGTAGACAACCATCCGTTTGTCTTCTAAGGTTGTTGGATCCAGAAAAACTTTGTCTGACTTTGCTGGAATTTCTCACGCAGAACACCCCGGGGAGTTTGGACCGCTTCGCCGGTATCGACCCGCACCAGAGTGTCTTTCTTATCAATAAAAATCGTCTTAAGGCCTGCCTGCGATGCCGACACGGACAAAAAATGCCCATCTGTAGACACCACATCGTCAGAGTCCAAATAAATATGAACGCCATTGTTTTTAAGTACATTCCGCAGGAACTGTGCGGGCAGACTTGTAATGCCGCAATAGATCGACTGGAATCCGGAATAGTCCTTCACCGCTAAAGCCGTTGTGCCATCTTCGAAAGAGGCCAATGGTTCTGTCTGCAGTTGTTTTTTGACCGACCAGCAGGGAGCATAATCGATCGTCTTGTCAAACAGCATTGTCGCACATTTCTCCGGAACCATCGCAAAACGAACCGGATCAAAAACCGAATTTTCAAGCTTGCCATTCCACTGACGATTATCGCGAAATGTGATTGTTGATCTCTTACAGCGGTGTTGGTCAAAACAAAAGCCCGTCAAGTCTGTCATATTCTCAACCGAACTTCCGGTTTCACTCAAATAGCCGCTCCCATAAAACCATAACGCTGTTTTGCCCTTGAGTGCGGTTTTCAGCGTGTCCCGGTCCTGACCTTCAAGATACCACGCACCCAGAAAAATATTGACCTTGGGCAGTTCAACCCTGTTTTCAAGAATATCGGACAATAAATAGAGATTGAAGCTCGTGCCCATCCTGTAAAATTGAGACCTTAATCCCGAATATAACGATTCCGTAAGTTGTCTGGTTGTCGAGAGGTAATAGGGGCTGCGCTCATCAATAATGATCGCAACATCAGGACTCCAGTCGGCCGGTTGTGACAATTGCTGCTGGTAAATATCTTTGAGCCGGGAGATATTAGCCCACAGTTCGGGTGAATCCATCCACCCCTTGTTGAATAAATCCATATACCAGCATCCCATCCGCCGAGGCAAGACATGGGCAAAGTTGCGATCATGCACCCACTGTGTATCCTGCAAGGTCTCAACACGACCGAATATCTGGGTCGCATCCGCTAAACAGGTTCGCGTATCATCCTCGTTCAACCATAACTTCCCCGCCCTGCGTACCGAATCCACCGCCGCCATAAAAGACCCTATCCCGCCCTCACTTCTTTGGCCATAGCTAATCGGTGCGATAAGAAGATCAATGTCCGGACATTCGAGCACTTTTTTTAATGCCAGATGTCCCGTCACTTGAGGACCATAAGAAACAGCTCCCAACTCGAAGGTGTATCCATAAAAGAAAGCGACCAGTTTGCGGCCGGCGGTTTCCTGCTTAATTGTTTTAGCAAACAACTGCAATGCTTCAACAATGGCGATTGGTTTATATTCATAAAAATCAATCACAAACTTATCTTTTATTGGATCGCGAAAAAGACCCTTGGACATCCTGCCACGCTCTTCTGCCGTCGGCAGAACCACCTTATCAAAGTTCACCGAGCTGTTATTCCAGGCCTTTTGCAAAGAGGAAACCGAGCCGTATTTTGTCTGGAGCCATTCGGCAAATCCAGCACGAAACGGCTCTTCAAAATGAGAGTGAACACTCTCCCACGACCTTTTATAGAACCATTCGGCGGTCTGCAGCGCACAGGGCTGATACCCTATGATATGGTCCCCATACTTTTTTTCACAATATCTGATATACTGCTGCAGACTCTTTTGCACAAGCGATCGCCACTGCTTGGAAGCAACCGAAAAACTGTCCTGAGTACCGTCACTGAACACGCCAAGTGCCTCCGGATGTTCCTTGATCCACCATCTTGGAGGATGAACAGGGAGCCGGGGGAGCAACAATGCCTCGGGGTCGAATTTAAGAATGTTATCATAAAGCTCATCGACAGACGAAAAATCCGGTTTAACCCCTTCTCTTGCCCATACGAAATCGGCCGTAAAGGTGTACAGATTAACGCCAATATCCTTAGCCAGGTTCGCCTGTCTGATGAACGGACAATTTGAATCTTCCGCTATTTTATCGGGATATCCATAGAACATAAAAGGGACCCGGGGCCGGCCATCAATGAATAACATCGGGGAACCCAAATGGTCTTTGACCTCTGCCGTCATGGAATAAACTATAGATGTCCCACAAAACAACAACACCCCTAATACACTAATCCTGGCATTTTCCCGCTGCATACCTTTAATATCCCTGTCCATAATCGTATTATCCGCTTTGTTTTGTTTGGATACAGCCCCCCCCCCTCTCCCCCATTCCCAGGAGGAATGAGCCAATTATATGCACCACGGGTGAATAGTGCAATGAAATCCCGGTGATTCGTTGGGATTCAAATCTAATTCAGCCATCGTTACTCAACGATCCATCCGGCAGCAAACTCGGCAAAATCATAAAAGTCAATCAAATCGCTGCCCTGCAGGTTAACGTCATCTGCACTCGTTAGCCACAACTCGGCAAATTTTCTCAGATCCTGTATGTCAATAAATCCGCTCCTGTTGAGATCGGATGAACTCACGAAAACCGTTTCTTCGCCAAACTTACTGCCATCGACAAATAGCTCGCACAGCCACTGGTCGCCAGTACTCGTTCGGGACGCAGGCACCGTTTTATCAACAAGATCCGCCTGCAAAACACCGTTTTGGTACCAGCTGTAGCCATAGCTTTGAGATCCATAGAGACCGCGAATGACAAACATCTCAATCTCATCATCCGTTTCAGGTATCAGCGGAAAAATACCAAACTGCTGATCCCTGGAGCCGAGAATATACAGGTAGGTATGAAATCCCTGCAAATAAACCGTGGCCTGACCCGGCACAGAGGCGACAACCTGATCGTTAAAAACATCATACACTTCATAGGATGAATCACCGGTATCAGGGAATTCAATCACCCTGTTGCCGCTCAGGTCTTTCGTATGAATCATCAGCATCGACCCATTTCGAGTCACAATATCCTGCTCATCAGTAAACTTCTTGCAACCCGCATAATCCGTCAACATCTCAAAGACATCGCTGGGAACACTCGGTGTGCCGATAAAGACAGATTCCCATGTACCCACTTGCTTAATAGCCATCGATATCCGCGAGGTGTCAAAACGATACTGTCCAAGCGAAGTGGCCTGCGGATCATCCACATAGACCTTCGGACCATATTGCTCAGATGTCCCAAAAATCTCATTCAGATGCCCTTGTGTCAAGGGATGGGTGCCATTGGTGATCTTGGTTTGCAGATTCGCCTCGTTATTGTCAACCCTCAGCGTGATACCGGTCAGTTGCTCCATGGCGCTCTCATCAAAACTGTCGGTGATCAGGCCCGGGGCATAAATCCATACCACCGTAATGTCTTTGCCGTCCAGCCAACTGCGGATACTCGCAATCTGTGCCGCATCCGTCTTGATCTGATCCATAAATACCAGCAACTTACCCGTGTCAGGAAGCAAAGGATTGTGATCCTCCAAATCCTGGGTCAGATAAAACCCAACAGAAGTCCCTGCTCTTTCGAGTTCCCTGCGAGATAAGTTGTGAAGCGGCCTGCTCAACTTGTTCGTGTTATTGGAATGCGGATCGGAAACATCCGCAAGATAAGGAACCGAATCCTCCTCGACAAACGCCAGCATCTCCGGGGTGTATGTACCTTGGTCAAACAACTTGGCCTTGCTGATCTGCAGCCATTTCGCTGATTCAATCCAGTACTTGTCCGCATCGTAAACACCCGTTGACGCCAAATCAAGACGCCACAGACCAAAATTATGGATAAAACTGTAAAAGTAGTCCCGGCGACCAACTTCAGTGTACTGCGCATCGGAGCCATCGGTATAACCAAAATCGACGACATGGGAAAGCGTATCATCCTCGGCCATGTAAAGTTTGCCGTTGATCGCAATCGAATCAAACGGACCGTGCATTGACGGAGTGCCACCAATGAAACGATCGCCATAGGCGTAAGGGCCCCAAAACATATCCACTGCGGAATCTTTAATCACCCTGGACAGTTTTGAATGAGCGCCACGGTTCAGTGCCCAGTCCAACTCGAAAATATATCCCCAACTGGCCGCCAGCAAGTATCGGCTATCGGTCAGATTTTTCACATTGTTGGTAATACTGATAACCGAATCGGCATTGGAGTTGGCCATGTAGTCATAATAGTCAACGACCTTCATTTGTGTTCCGCCGCCAAGAGGATTCCATAATGCGTCGTTGTTACAGCTAACCCTCTCAGCAGATGAGGGGATGGCGGCATTGTCAAAGGTCACAGAGGAGCTGTTCCAGGCGCTTCGAAGAGCGGAAACAGTGTCGTTGTATTTTGTCCTGAGCCAGGTGCGGAAACCGGTAACATTGACATAGCTGAAATCATAGTGTTTCGTATCGTCCCACGCATAAGCCAAGAACCATTCGGCGGTTTCGTGACAGGTCAGATTCAGCGCAAAGACATTGTCAATATAGGGGCTGTTACGCAGGTACAGCGTCCAGTCATAAACCTTATCTGAGGCATCTGACCGCCATCGTGAAGATTCAACGGTCGGATGAGGTTTTAGCGGAGAACCGGCTTCATTGGTATAGATTTCACTTGGATAAGCGTTCGCCCAGTCGTAGTTAGGTGTTACTGCCATACTTATGAAAAACTTCCCCTCCGGGGCCACATCCATCCTCTCGGCCAAATCCGCATTGATGTCATCGTATGTATGCCACCAATTGGTGGATGTATTAATCCCAAACATCCGCTGTCCAAAACCGTAACTTCGCTGGATCTGGTTAACCGTGTTATCCATCGCAGTCTGATTTCCGCTGCCGGGCTGATAATTGCCCCTGAAAAGGAACGGTACCCGGGGCTTGCCATCGATATAAATTACAGGCCTGCCATGGGTCATCTGAAGCGTTGTTTTGGGACTGACCGGAGGAGGAGGACCGTAGAATTTCACTTCCGATAGCCCCACCGCCTGATACTCATAGCCGTAGCTCCCTATCTCTCCGTAGTTCTCTATCACTTCAAATTTGACATATCGTACGGAAATACTCGTATCCAGGCCCAGCATTTCTCCCTCTACCAATCCCGTACAGGGATTCTGCGTCAGGATTATATTCGGATCATTCGGATCATGCAGTTGGAAGGAAGCGGGATCGCTGGGGTCGTCAACATCCCCGGCAACCCAAATTTTCATCTTCTTTACGCATACACTTGGAGTGACAGCCCCATTCCAGTTCCAGATCTTGGTGGATTCCAAGTCTATCAATCTGCCCAGATCGAAGGTTACATACTCACCCTCGACGGTCTCCGGCGATTCAGAGCCTCCCCCGCATTTTGAATGCTCAGTAAGCCACATGGCGCCATTCTGGTTGTTGGCGTGCAGGTCCGATACCAAACCGGAACCATTTACCAAATAAACCGGAGCGTAAAGTTCGTTTTGTTGTCCTTCCGTGCAATAGCTGCTGTAATCTTCGATTGTAACTCCCACAACCTCGTACTCACCGTAGGCCGACTGTACCGTTGCTTCCAACAGGACAAACGCGATAACTACAGCCACCTTTGCAGCGGTTACCGTTTTCTGTCGATACTCAGTAACCTGAGATTTCCCATTTAAGCTCTTACAAAACATAATTTGCCCCTTTCAACAACGATAATTTCGGCTCTCATCCAAATAAATTGGTTAATCATGTCTATTTATTTATCATAAGTCCTGTATTTTAATACTCTTAGCCGGTTATTGCAATCCACTGTCTTTCCAGGTCTTAATACTTAGTAATAGTAACCACTTAACAATGCTCAATGATTTATATTTACTGAAAAATGGGTTCGTTTGGTAATTTCGCGTTTTTTACGGTTAAACGCGACTTTTAATGACCGCTCCATTACTGTCGCGGCTCTGTTTGCCTATTTTACCAAATGGGTTCGTTTGGTAATTTTATGTTTTTGGCGTTGGATTTCATATCTGTGTACCTGACCAGGCCCGACCTGAGTCAACCAGACTCCAATGGAACCTGCCCTAACTGCCATACAATAATTGTCAAGTAATTGATACATCTGAGATTTCACAAATAAATATACCTTCCAGGTCTTGATAACTTATCGTCCTACATCAATTCATATTGAACATTTAACTTATGCGTTGATAATTTCCACCAACTTTATTGGAGTTGAACCATAATTTTACAAAAAACACTTGAGTCCGCTCTAAGAAAGGTGGTTTTCGGCAAAACATTCGCCGCAAATCTTTAATATTGAGCCAGTAACGCTGGTGGCTTTTGTCGAAAGTGTTGCGTTTTGGCTTTTTTAGGCCAGAGTCACCTATAAAAAACAACTCATCACCACCTTTGCCTTTGCTTCCGGAAAAATCACAAATCGGCGAGCACATCCACCCGAATATGAGTATAAACTGTTCCACCATAAAATTCAAGGAATAACTCGGTTTTTTGAAAAATCGCCGAGCCCTATGGCGTTATAAAGCATGATTTTCTTCGAGGTAAGGCGGTTATTCAGAGATCTCAAGTGCGAGTCTGGTCTAAAAAGTCAAAATGCAGCCGTTTCAATAAAAACAACTGGCATTATTGGCTTGATATCAGAGGTTTTGAGTGACCATTTTGCCGCAAACTGCCTTTTTAGAACGGACTCAAGTGTAATTAAGTCAACCCAAACTGTCCGAAAAAACCGTCTTGCCTTTAAAAAAGGTCCGGGGTATTTACTCACCCGGGCCTTTGGGAATCTGCTGTTTCAAACAATCTTGATGCGCCCGCCAAAAGTCTGAATCGCCAACTAAAAACGGTGATAATGGGTAGAAAACGCCACTGTTTTTGGCATTTTTTGACTTTTGACGCAGGCGTCAATCTTAGCCGAGCAATGCCTTCACATCCGCACCCTTGGCAGTGAGGGCATCGATATAGACTTGCAGACGCTGTTGAAGAGCACTGACGCCATCGGTCAGGGTCTTGATCTCACCTGTCAGCGACTGGGCCTCTTTGCCCATCTTTTCAGTCAACGGAACCGCTGACAATTTATCTATCAACGCCTTAAGCTCTGCTTCTTTTCCAGCAATCGCCTCTTTGTACTTGGCCGCCACTTCCTGCAAGCTCTCGATATCCATTTGGGCGGCTTCGGCCTTAAGATCAGCCACGGTCTTCTCCAAGTCAATCTCCATTGTGAATGATTCTTTAACGGCCTCAACAGCAGCTTCCTTGAGCGTGTCAAGCGTAGTCGGTGCCTCGGCTCCGGCTGGGGTCTGGTCGGTCGGCTGGGATGGGTCCTTCTTGCTGCAACCGAACACCGAAACTAATGCAATCAATAATACGGCTAAAGTCAATTTCGTCTTCATGCTAACTTCTCCTTGTCTAATGTTTTTTTGACATCTCTCATTTTTCCACTATTAAAGCACGATTTAATACGGTTTCAACACATCGTTCGATATTCATGTGCTCTATGAATGGCTCGCTTTTTTTATAAGTGTCCGAAACTCCGCCATCAGCCGAGCCGTCCATTCACCACATTGGCCATTACCAATCTTGATACCGTCAAATTCTGCTACCGGCACAATATCTTTGGTCGTCACCGCGATAAACAACTCATCACACTGAGCGGCCTGAGTTGGCGTGAGGGCTTTTTCAACCACCGAAAGCCCTGCGTTGCGAGCGACCTGCATCACCATCGAACGGGTAATCGACGGCAGTATCTCATGGCCCAGCGGGCGGGTGATCACTGTTTTTTCTTTTCCGTCAATCGCAAAGAATGCTGACATCGCCCCCTCAGTAATGACCCCATCGTCCCCAACAAGAATCGCCTCATCGGCCCCTTTCTTTTGGGCTTCGATGCGGGCCAGTACATTGGCCAGCAAATTGAGCGACTTGATGTCGCAGCGTTTCCATCGCCAGTCCGGGTGAGTGACAACAGCAATGCCAGTTTGTTTGGCATCGGGGTCGTCGTGCAATTCGCTAACGGTCAGCAGGAAGTTCGGCGCCATATCGCGGGCAGGCAGATGATCCCGCATCCCGGAACCGCGTGTAATGTGGAAATAGATCTTCGCGTTCGCATAACCACCCGCATCAACGGCCGACAGCACTTTCTGCTTAACGGACTCGATGTCCACACCCGCTATTTGAATTTCCCGCAAGCTCCTGTCAAATCGGGCCAAATGCTCATCCAAGGCGAAAAGACGCCCATCATAGCTGCGGACAACTTCATACACGCCATCACCAAAATATAAACCACGGTCCAGGTACGCTCCGGGCAAGTCGGCCACCGGCAGTATCTGGTCGTTAATCATCGCAATATCCATATCGGGTGTCTCCTTAAATATCAGGTTGCCCCCGCAATCATACCGGCCCTAAAAGTCCCTTGCAAGGGGATTTTGCCACATTTGCCCACCCGCCGGACCCGCCATAAACACCGTAAGCTCTTGTTCTAACCAAGGTTAAGAAAAGTACACCAATCTTCAAAAAACACTTTACAAAAACGAGAAAAAGCATTAGGATGTTGAATTCTAAATTTTGGCAGGAAAAGGCCATATGAAAACTTAACTCTCAGGAGTCATCAATGTACGCAGTAATCGAACAAGGTGGTAAGCAATACAAAGTTTCACAGGGTGATGTGATCGATATCGAACTGACCGAGGTTGCGGCCGATGCGGTGACCATCGAACTGGATAAGGTTTTATTTGTTTCGGACGGTGAAAAGATTCAGGTGGGCACGCCCTATCTGGACGGCGCCAAAGTCGTCGCCAGCTTTAAGGTAACAGCCGAAGATGCTGTGGTCAAAGGCCCCAAGCTGAATCCGACCTATCTGCGTCGCCGTAAGAACAGTGCTAAACGCATCGGACATCGGCAGAAATATCTGCAGGTGATCATTGACAGTATTGAAGCGTAGGACAAGGTAATACCCCAATTAAAACACCCAGACCCCGATAAGTCGTAACTTATCGGGGTCTTTTCTTTTCTGTCACATTACAAAAAAAGACGAGATAATTACACTTCTAATATAAAAAGTCTGTTTGACAAATATCAGGAGATACATTAGAGTGAATTTTGTCAACAGAATCAGACTCAGGAGATAAGCCATGAAAACAAAAACCATTATTTGGGCACTTGTCGCTACCAATACAATCGCCGTCGGCGTTATCCTGATTGTTCTTGCTGCATTGAAGAAACCACAGGAACCAGCCACTGCATCCGCCGTTGAGGCATCAATACCTCCTGCCTCAGAAATGATCGTGCCGCCCGCACAATCGGAAACTGACGCTAAGAGTAACACCGCTCAGTCAATCCTGAAAGAAGTCCTTCAAGCAACCGATTTACTCTACGAAAGAACCTTGATCGCATACAAAACGAAAATTAATCAGGAACCACCCTACTGGGGAAAGTATATCGCCGGTTATAGTGAAGCCAAGGAAGGACGATACCCTGAAGCCATCGAGCGGTTGCAGCGAAGATTGCAGACCTATCCGAATGATTTGGAAAATCTCTATACACTCGCCTGGACCTATACCAAGAGAGGGGATTATGCAAAGGCCGAGCAAATCTGCAATCAATGCCTCCAAATTGACCCTAAATTTTCCAGAGCCGCCCTGCTGAAAGCGTGGGGCAAACTCCAGCAGGAAGATGCCGCGGCTGCGATGGCCATCTGCCAGCGGGCCATGCGGGACAACCCTGAAGCGGCAGGCCCCCATTATGGCATGGGCCGCCTCTACGCAATTGACAGCCACTATGATCAGGCCATTGCTTCTTATATGGAAACAGCCCGCCTCAAACCGGACGCCGCAGAACTGTATCTTCATCTGGGGCTTATTTATGAGCGGACAGAGCAAGTTGCCAACGCACAGGAGGCCTTTCGAAAGGCCATTGATCTGGATGAGAATTACGCCGAAGCATATCTTTTGATGGGCGTTTCATTGGATAAAGCCGGCCGGCATGACGAAGCCGCCACTGCTTATCAAAAAGCCATGGTTCATCAGCCCGTTTTTCCAGAAGCACAACTGTTTATGGGAATCCAGTCGCTTCGTATGAAAGATGACCAGACAGCGGCCCGGTATTTCACACAAGCCCTATCAATGCAGCCGGATTATCCGGAAGCTCACCTTGGACTGGGCCTTGCTTACATGGTGTCGGAGCAATTTGAAAAGGCAAAAAAAGAATGGGAATTGCTGGCAACGCTGAACCCGGAAATGGCGGAAAAACTCAATGCGATTATTCAAACCTCTTCGTCCGGCAAACAATAGAGCCGTGACAGGGTCATATGCAAACAAATCTCCATTCAACAGATGAACGCTACATGCGGATGGCAATCGATCAGGCGTACATCGCTGAGGAAAACGGCGATGTGCCAATTGGGTGCGTCATTGTCCACGAGAATCGCGTCATTGCAAAAGCTTACAACCAACGAGAACAACTGCATGACCCAACCGCCCACGCGGAGATCGTCGCCCTAACGCAGGCGGCTGATTTCATTGGCAACTGGCGACTGCACGGATGCACCCTCTATGTTACGCTGGAACCGTGCCCGATGTGTGCCGGGGCCTTGGTATTGGGCCGGTTGGATCGGGTGGTCTATGGTACTGACGACCCCAAGACTGGCGCCGTCAGATCGCTCTATAATATCGTCGAAGACCCACGGCTCAATCATCAATTGGAAGTAACCTGTAGCGTCATGCAGGACGAATGCAAAAAGCAACTACAGGCCTTTTTCCAAAAACGCAGACAAGAGAACTCTTAAAACAATAAGGTTATATGAAATTTTCAAAATTTGCAGATAAATTCGAAACTCACTCCGGTATCAGCCAGTTAATGCACGACCTGACCGACGCTGTACAACCAAAACGAACCCGGTACATGCTCGGCGGCGGCAGTCCGGCACACATCCCGCAGGTTCAGCAGTTTTTCAGAAACAGTATGCAGAAACTCCTTACCGACAAGCGGCAATTTGACCAGGCCGTCGGTAACTACGACCCACCCCAGGGAAACAGTGTTTTTATTGAAGCGCTGGCCAGACTGCTGACTCAAAAATTCGGATGGAATCTTAACCGCGGCAATATCGCCCTGACACACGGCAGTCAACAGGCCTTTTTTTCGCTGTTTAATCTTCTTGCCGGTGATTTTTCTGATGGAAGCCGCAAAAAAATCCTTTTGCCAATGGCTCCGGAATACATCGGTTACCGTGATGTCGGCTTAGGGAAGGATATTTTTGAGTCGGTGATACCTTCGGTTGAAATAATAGACGAGTTGTTCTTTAAGTATCATATTAATTTTGACAAAATCACAATCCATGATGATATCGGGGCGATCTGTGTTTCACGCCCGACGAACCCGTCGGGAAATGTATTGACCGATGCTGAGATCACTAAATTAGCTCAATTGGCAAGAGAAAAAAAGATTCCACTGATTATTGATAATGCCTACGGGAAACCTTTTCCGGATATTATCTACACAGACGTAAAACCCTACTGGGATGAAAACTGTATCATCTGTATGAGTCTGTCCAAACTGGGAATGCCTGGCACGCGTACAGGCATCGTTATTGGACCCGAAGAAGTGATTCAGCGAATCACACATATCAACGCAGTCATCAGTCTGTCTCCCGGCGGCATGGGAACTGCCATCGCCACGGATTTAGTTCAAACCGGCCAAATCCTTTCGATAAGCGAAACATTTATCCAGCCCTTTTACCGAGAAAAAATGGAATTCGCGGTGTCGATGGTCCGGAAGTATTTCACCGGCCTAAACGCCGCTGTTCATGTGCCGGAAGGGGCCTTCTTTTTATGGGTGTGGTTTAAGGATTTACCAATTTCAAGCCATCAACTTTACCAACGTCTAAAAGAGCGAGGCGTTATCATTGTACCGGGTAATTACTTTTTCTTTGGCCTGGATAGAACTCATCCGCACCAAAATCAATGCCTGAGGATTAATCACGCTCAAGAAAGAAATGTGGTAGAGACAGCATTTCAAATCATTGCCGACGAAGTCGGCAAGGTCATTGGTTCTTCTCTTCAGAGTTGATTATTTAGAAAGGGCCTTGTGGGGTGGTTCAAAAACATGAACCCGACCTTTTCCTGCTTGTTTGGCCGCGTAGAGAGCCCGGTCAGTCGCCTTGGTAACATCCCCGGCGTTGCTTTCGCCGTCATATTGACCAACCCCCAAGCTAATGGACAAAGGAATTCTGTGCTGTTCCCACAGCATCGGTGTTCCGGTTGTCATATTGACCATTCGTTCGGCAACAACCGCCGCATCACTCAGCGAGGTATTAGGAAGAATCACCGAAAATTCATCACCCCCATAGCGGGCCGCAATATCAATCTGGCGAATGCAGGCACTGATACGCCGAGCAATTTGCTTAATTGCCATATCACCGGCTCGGTGGCCATAATTGTCGTTGATGGGTTTGAGGTTATCGATATCGATCATGATAACCGATAGTTTACCGCCATATCGCTGGGCACGACGAAGTTCGGCTTCCAGCATCTCATAGAACATCCGGTGATTCAACATCCCTGTCAGACCATCCGTCTTAGCTTGTTGCTGGGTTTTTTCAAACAAGCTGACATTTCCAATGGAAGCGCCGATCAACTGACGAAACAGTTCCAGTACCGCGACATCATCTTTGGTAAACGCCGCCCCATTGTTTTTATCACTCATATTCAAGGCACCGACGACCCGGCCATGACAAATCAGCGGTGCGATAATGCAGGCCTTTGTCTGATAGTTCTGCGAAAAGAAGCGCTGTGTGTTGTGAATGTTCGGTGTTTTGTGCGATTCAACATCGTCAATAATCAGCAGTTCCTTGCTGCGAACCGCCGCGACCATTGGAGAGGGGGGATTTTGGTTCAGAGAAACGATATTATTTATCAGGAAGGGATGATTGTTCTTTTCCAGATGCAGAATATCGCTGCTTTCGTCGAGGATGTATAAAGAAGCGAGTTTGGCGCCAATCAGTTTCGGGATCTCATGGATGCAGATTTCAGCGATCCGCTTGACATCCAGACAATTGATCTTCTTGGCAAGCGGTGTAATAACATCCAACCGACAACTACTGGCAAAATATTCTTTTGGGTTCTGATTTGGCTCTGACTTTGTTTTTTCACTCATCGCTTGGCACCGTTTTGAAGCGTTTTTATAAATAATACCATATAACCAATCTGGTGTACTGGAAATCGACTTTTTATATATCGGAGAAAAATACCTGTGCTTTAACCGGGTTTTACGGTTTTAGCGTAAAATTCCTCTGAAAATGAAGAAATCTCCACAATTAAATGATCTCAACAACCATCCCGGAGCCATTGCCGGAAGCAACAGCAGATATCTAATCGCTACAGTCCCCTTTTGCCTGCATTTTATGAAACTAAAAAAGGGCAAGCCCTGGCAGCTTGCCCTTTTATTCTGCGGTGAAATTCTATCCAAAAAGACCTGTTAATTCAACAACTCCTTAGCGATATCCACTGCGGTGGCGGCGTCAGCAGCATAACCGTCTGCGCCGATTTTTTCCGCATACGCCTGCGTTACCGGAGCTCCACCGATCATGGTTTTGACATTCAACCCGGAATCTTTGATCGCCTGAATCGTCTTTTCCATCGCCGGCATCGTCGTTGTCAGCAAAGTACTTAAACCCACAACCTGAGCACCACATTCTTTCGCTTTTTCAACAAAGGCATCCGAAGCAACATCCACACCAATGTCCATTACCTTGAACCCTGCCCCCTTGAGCATCATCACCACCAGGTTCTTGCCGATATCGTGCAGGTCACCCTGAACCGTTCCGACCATCGCCATACCAATGGGCTCAACACCCGCCTCGGCCAGCTTCGGCTCAAGAATCTCCATTGCCATCTTCATTGCGCGAGCGGCAATCAACACTTCCGGAATATACACTTCATTGGCCTTAAATCGCACACCAATGACATTCATCCCGGCAATCAGACCATCAGCCAAAACCGTCCCCGGGGCCATCCCCTCCTCCAGAGCCGCTTTCGTGACATCCACTGCGGTCTTCTGGTCTCCTTTGATAATCGAATCACTCAATGCTTTTAAATCTGCCATATTTTACCTCACTTAGCTTAACGGGGGTCTTTTCTCTCAAAAAGTTAACCTGTTATTTCCATCGCTCCTTGTAACTGCCACGGACCTTAAAATCAAGATGTGTTAAAGAAAACAGTAATAAATAGCCAAAAAATAGTACTAAATTCAGTTTTATACTACTTTTTTATCGGTTTTGTATGTTTTTCGAAGTGGGCTATTGCGAGTTATTTTGGAGTTGATATAATATTTTAGAAGTATCTAATACTACAGCGCGATTTGGCACTTTAAAACCTTATTTTTTATTAAAATCCGAAGCACGAAATCCTAAATCTGAAACAAAATAGACTGTTTAAAACCCTAATTTTCAAAACAAAAAAACCGTTTTCAACACGGGCCGTTGTTTTGAATTTTGAGTCCGCTCTAAAAAGGTAGTTCACGGCGAAACGATTACCTGAAACCTTTAACATTAGGCCAATAATGCCGGTCGTTTTTATTGAAACTGTTACATTTTGGATTTTTAGACCAGACTCAATTTTGTATTTTCGATTTTGAGTTTGTTTCGAGTTTCGATAGTCGCATTTCGAATTCAGCAATATCGACATAAGTACCTATATAATACTATGTTACGACTAGCACTCAACATCAAGTCGCGCTGTCGTACTAAAAATTCAATAATACCCTTAATTGGGCCGGAGTGACCAATGAGCCACTATATCGTGTTAGTAAAACAAGTACCTGATGTGTCGCAGATTACTGACAATGCCTTTGATCCCAAGACAGGCAACCTGATCCGAACGCGCCTTCCAAGCGTTATTAACGAACTGGATGCCCAGGCATTAGCGTTTGCACACCATATGAAAACCATCTCCGGTGACACTGACGGTAAAGTTATCGCTCTGACGATGGGGCCGCCGATGGCGGCGGAGGTACTTCGCTACAGCTTAGGCCGCTGCGCGGATACGGCGGTTCTGCTGACCGACCGGGCATTGGGCGGCGCTGATACTGTAGCCACCGCCAACCCGCTGGCACATGCGACACAAAAAATCTGCACAGAACTGCTTGGCGGAAGTAATGATTATTATATTATTTCCGGAATGCAATCCGTGGACGGAGACACCGCCCAAGTCCCTGCCCAGATGGCAGAAGAGTTGAACATCCCCTGTGTTCCTTATGCAACCGAGGCCCACTATAAAAACGGACAGTTCACCTTCACCCGAATTATCTCCGGCGGCAGCCAGCAGGTTCAACCGCTGAGCAAGCCGGCGATTGTCACAATTGCTAAATATGAACACCCGCTTTTTGCCTCCTTTGCCCGTACACGCAAAGGCAATCAGATGGATCTGATCCAATGGGGCGCCGACGATGTCAAGGCGACCGCCGTCGGGGTTACCGGCTCCAAGACACGAGTGATCCGCGTGTTCCCGCCAGGCAAGACGACACGCAAGTGTCAACAGGTCGAATCCACTAAGGAACTGGCAAAAATCATTGTCACCAACCTGGCCCAAAACAGCGACCCAAAAGATACGGGAGCGGAACAATCGCCGGATTATATCCTGCCCAAAAAACGTGCGGATAAACTCGACCGCCGCTATGAAGGAACGGTGAAAGAAATGAACGATTTTAATCTATTGGCGGAAAAACTGAAAGAATTGAATATTACCGACATAGCAGAGGTTAATGAGAAAGCAAAAGAAAAAATCCTCGCCGACAAAAGCATCTCGTTCCACAAAAAGACACTGGATGATATGCTCAATGGTCTGGCGCTCAGTAAACCGGAATACTCCGGCGAAGTATGGGTCATGGCTGAACACGCCGAGAACAATATTAACGACGCGACATTTGAGTTAATCGGAAAGGCCCGTGAGTTGGCCGATTCACTTTGTACCGTCGTCGGTGTGGTTCTTGTCGGAGATCAAGTCAAATCGATGGCCGGTGATCTCATTGCCGCCGGCGCCGGCAAGGTGTATCTGATTGAAGATTCGGTTCTTAAAAATTTTGATCCGCATTCATACCGTACAGCTGTTTGTGATGTCTTTAATAAATATCAACCGCAAATTGTGTTATATGGCGCCACACCGCAGGGTCGCGTGCTGGCACCCATGGTGTCTTACCGTGTTGGCTGCGGCCTGACCGCCGACTGTACGGGACTGGACATCCGTGACAGCAGCCGAAAGGGACAAATCGCCATTCTGATGCAGACCCGTCCGGCTCTGGGGGGGAATATCATGGCGACAATCTGCACGAAAGACTCCTCCTGTCAAATGGCCACCGCCCGCCCCGGCGTCATGAAACGGCTGGAGGCCGATGCAAACCGCAAGGGGCAGATGATCGAGCACTCGATTGAACTGACTGAAAGCGACCTGAGCTTAACGATTATCAGCACCGAAAAAGGTCAGGGCAATGTCAACTTTGACAGTGGCGTTATTATCAGCGGCGGCAAAGGAATGCAAAACCAAGAGACCTTCAACCGTTTGCTAAGCAGTCTATGCGGGTCGATCCGAAATCAACTCGATGTGACCGTTGAACAGGGCGCCACTCGAACCGCCGTCGAGCAGGGGTTTGCCGAGCGTATCCACCAAGTCGGTCAAACAGGAACCGCCGTCGGCCCGAAACTGTATGTCGCCATCGGCATCTCCGGTGCCATCCAGCATATGATCGGTGTGGCAAATACCGAGTGCATCATCGCCATCAACACAGATCCAAACGCACCGATCTTTAAGCAGTGCGATTACTATATCGTCGGCAATGCCGAGCAGGTCGTTCCTGAACTCGCTGAGACGATTAAAGCCGGATAGAAGAGCAAAAAAACAAGAACACAGGAATGCAGATATGCAGGAATATAATAATGTATCGGTTTTAATCGTTGGAGCAGGACCCGCGGGGCTGGCAACGGCGATCACACTGAAAAATCAGCAACCCGATCTGGATATCGTCGTTATCGACAAAGCCGCCGGAGTCGGTAACCATAACCTCTCCGGGGCCGTGCTGGAACCGGGAGCCATTGCCAAATTGATGGACCCGATTGATCCGGACTGGACCGAATCAGACGATGCCAAGGGTGTATTGCTCAGCAAGGTGAACAAGGATGATATCATGTTCCTGCTGGGGAAAAAGCTGGCATTTCCCATCGAAATCGTCATCAAAATGGCCAAGGCCTTCAAGCTCGGCTTCGGACAGATGACGCATAGTGGGGACTACATTTGTTCTGTCAGCAAACTGACAACATGGCTGAACAAGGTGGCAATTTCACTGGGCGTAGAGGTTCTATATGGCTTCGCCGCAGAAGAGATTCTTTGGGATGCTGAAGAACATATCGCCACCGGAGTCAAACTCGTCGATCAGGGGCTGAATAAGGAAGGAAACCCCGAACGCGGCTATCTGGCCGGCGAGGTTGTCAATGCCAAAACCATCGTCATCGCCGAAGGATGTGACGGGTTGCTGGCCGAAAAATTCGTCAAACGGGCCGGCCTTACTCGACAAGCCGCTCAGCTCTATTCCATTGGTGTCAAAGAGCTAATTAAGGTTACCGACGAGCAATATAAGAAATTCGGCGAAGACCGGGTTGTCCATGCAATGGGCTATCCCATTTGGACGCCTGCGATTGGCCCGGGCATGTTCGGCGGCGGGATTATGTACCCAATGGGTGATAATCACATCGCGGTTGGCATGATTATCGGTCTGGATTATAAATTTTGCGACTTTAACCCACAAGATGCCCTGACCCGCTTTAAAGGACACAAGTTTGTCAAACAATTCATTGACGGCGGCATTGTAACCGAAGCCGGTGCCAAGATGATCCCCGAAGGCGGACTGTACGCCATCCCCCGCTGCCCAAAAACCGAAACGATCGGACGCAGTAATGTTATGTTGCTGGGCGACAGTGCGGGCCTTGTGAATATGTGCAAAATCAAGGGGATGCACAACGCGATTGAATCGGGCATTGCCGCCGCCAATGCAATTGCGGAAAGCATAGACGAGCCAAAAGGGTTAGCCCGCATCTATACGCTAAAACTCGAACAGGCAGGCGTGCTGAAGGAAATGGCGACTGCCAAAAACTTCCGCCAGACCGTGGCCAAATTCGGAAACCTACAGGGAATGCCGCTATCCGTTCTGGGTGGATGGCTGCCGAAATTTAATATCGAACCGGATTATAAAACACTGACAACATCAAAGTATCGCCTGAAACCATCCGTCAAATTTGACAAAGACACCTTTACCGCCGTCGCCGCGACCGAGCATCGGGAGGAAGAACCCTGCCACCTGTTAATCGAGAATGAGACGATTTGCAGGGAAACCTGCTTAGGCAAGTTCGGGGCACCGTGTATTACCTTCTGTCCAGCCGGGGTCTATGAGAGTGTCCAGGGCCAGCCCAAAGCGGCGAATCCTTCAAACTGTCTGCATTGCAAGACCTGCCAGCGGAAGTGCCCCTATGACAATATCCGATGGACCGTTCCCGAGCCAAACGGCGGTCCAAAATATAAAACAATGTAGCATTGCTGGTCCCACTCTGATCAAATCAGGGCTCTGGCAAGTTTTTTTCATCAGAGCTTTTTTATTGGCATAATTCCTCATGCATGGCTATGATTGGCCGGATGAATGCAAAAGATAAAAATACGATCATGATCACCTGTGCCAAAGGGTTGTCGGATATACTCCAAACCGAGGTTGAGGCGCTGGGATTTCGGGTCGATTCGGCCCATGAAACCGGCGTAGAAATCACCGGAGACCTATACGACTGTATGAAACTGAACCTGCATCTGCGTGTAGCATTCAATGTTCTATACTTGCTAAAAACTTTTGAATGCCGCAATCCCGACCGGCTTTATGACGAAACGACCGCCCTGCCGTGGGAGGAGATTATCTCGCCAGAGGAATATGTTTGCGTCATTGGCCGCATCCAGACGCCGACAATTGAGAATACAATGTTTGCCAATCTCAAGATTAAGGACGCGATTGTAGACCGGATTATGCAGAAAACCGGCGACCGCCCGGACTCCGGCAAGGAACGCGGCAATGTGGTCGTGCAGGCCTACTGGAAAAACGACAAATGCTGGATCTACCTGAACACCTCCGGCCAGAAAATATCGGATCGTAACTACCGAAAAATCCCCTGCGCAGCCCCCCTGCGGGAATCGCTGGCCGCCGCGATCATCCTGACAACCGGCTATGACGGCTCGCAGCCGATGATCTGCCCGATGTGCGGCAGCGGAACGCTGGCCATCGAAGCGGCCCTGATCGCCTCCCGCCGCGTGCCGGGCCTGATGCGAGCGAACTACGGATTTATGCACACCCTGCTCTACGATGAATCCGCCTGGCAGCAGATGCGCACTGAAGCCGGCAAACAAAGCAAAAAACGCGGCAAGGCCGAATTCAAACCCGCACCGATTATCGCCACAGACATTGACCCGGACGCCGTCCGTGCGGCCAATAAAAACGCAATGACCGCCGGCGTGGACCATCTGATCGATTTTAAGGTGTGCGATTTCGCCGAGACACCCA
The DNA here is from genome assembly GCA_021157685.1 of Planctomycetota bacterium. GTDB lineage: Bacteria > Planctomycetota > Phycisphaerae > Sedimentisphaerales > Anaerohalosphaeraceae > 4572-13. The sequence continues at coordinate 26,546 of JAGGWF010000159.1, forward strand.
TCGAACCGGATACCGGAAGCATCATTGTGATGAATCCTGAATACGGAATGCGATTGGGTGAAACCAAAGAACTGGAAGAAACCTATGAACGCATCGGCGATTTTTTCAAGCAAAAATGTTCCGGCAGCACCGGCTACATCTTCACCGGAAACCCCCAATTGGGCAAGAAAGTCGGCCTGCGAACCAGCCGAAAAATCCCCTTCTACAACGCCACCATCGAATGCCGCCTCTTGAAATACGAAATGTATCACGGAACCCGGAAAATCAAGACCCACGAATGAACTTGGGGCGGTCGAGCCGCAACCAAAAAGAAAGAAACCGCAGATTTCGCAGATTTACACAGATTTTTAAAAGAAAAGAGCTAACGCAAGGGTCACAAAAAAAGCAAAAGCCGCCAA
>JAGGWF010000149.1 GCA_021157685.1 Planctomycetota bacterium
AATACCCTGTTGACAGCGGTTAACGAAGGGGAGATCTTCAGGTTCATCCCCAAACCATGGGAATCCAATGACCAGATCAAGGCGATTATTGGTCAGGCGATAGACTTTTATGACCTCAACGGCGAACGCGAGATATTAATCGACTTCTTCGAACAATGGATTGACGAGATGGATCCAGATTCAGAAAAAACCCGGTTTCTCCAAAAGTTGCTGACAGGACGAAAAAACCGTTTGGATAAAGCGAATCGAAAAGATACTTTAATTCCAGCCGTATCAAAATAAGCCGAAACGCATTATATACTGTGGCGTTCTTTTCTGGGAATGCGTCTCCTTAAACCTGTCCTCTCATCAGGGGCAGGTTTTTTAAATTCGTCTGCCTCCTTCATTATCGCCGCCAGCACCGCACCGCTGGCGTCACGCTGTTTTTGGTTGTTTTCGGTAAGCTTTTGATTCTGCTCCGTGAGACACCGAATCTGTTCGGCCTGTTGTTCGTTCTGCCGTAGTAACGGAGCTATGCCAATATCCTTGTTTGTCACAACTCAGGACATAGCAGGCCTTTAATCAGAGCGTAATTTTTTTTCTTTCGGTTTATTAAATTTTCTGTGAATACTTAAATTATAACACTATTTTAAGCGAACACCCAATAAAGCCATCCAAAGACAGCAGGCATATCCCGCTGCCACTGTGAACAATAAGATCTTTCACTTTTTTTGAAAATTCGTTATCTCGACCGCAGCGAAGGGATATGTTTATTCATTGCCGTTGAAGGGAAATTATAGTTGACGCTGGGTACGAGTAAATATAGTGTAAACATTCCATACAGGTAAAGCACTACTTTTGAAGGGATAAGCCCATGAGTTTGATAACAGCAAAGAATTTGTCAAAGGCGTATGCAAAGGGAGAGCTGAAGGTTGAGGCGTTAAGGGATTTGAATTTTGAAATTGAACCGTCCTCCTTTGTTTCTTTCGTTGGCCCATCCGGCAGCGGCAAGACCACTCTCTTAAACCTTATGGGTTGTCTGGATAAGCCGACTTCGGGCACTTTGATGGTAGATGACACAGATGTCTCGGAGCTTAATACGCGGATGGCCGCCGCTTTCAGGGGCAGGAAACTCGGATTCATCTTCCAGGACTTCAATCTTATTCCCGTGCTTACGGTGTATGAAAATGTAGGGTATCCGCTTCTTATGGTACAAAACACCCCCGTGACTGAAAGGAAAGAGCGCGTTCTTGCACTTCTTGAAGCAGTCGGAATGGCCGACAAGAAAGATAAATATCCCGACCAGATATCAGGCGGCCAAAAGCAGAGAGTGGCGGTGGCAAGGGCTCTGGTTACCAATCCAAAGCTTGTTTTAGCGGATGAACCGACAGCCAATCTCGATCACAAAACGGCTTATATGGTGATTGACATTATGAAAAAAATGAAGAATGAACTTGGCACAACATTTATCTTTTCAACCCATGACCAGAAAATTGTTGGAGAGGCCGAAATTATCTATTCGTTGGAAGACGGAGAACTAACGAGCGTAAAGGGGGTTGAAAAGCCATGCTGAGTATACTTAAAATTGCCGTAAGAAATCTGATGAGATACAAAAGAAGAACACTGCTTACCACATCACTGGTGGCCATTGGGGTGGTGTTTGTACTGGTGTTTATTTCGGTATCAGGGTCGTTTAAGGATATGATGATCGGGCAGATAACAGATTCGTTTCTCGGGCATGTCCAGATACACAAAAAGGGGTATGTGGCATCCATAGACAGTCTGCCTCTTACAATGAATCTGGAACCGAAGGCCCTGGCAAAGATTGAAAAGGAAATCGGCCAGACCCCTGGAATAGAGGCCTATTCAAAGAGAATAAAGTTTGGCGGCATGTTCAGTAATTTTGTTGAGACGACCAATGTACGGCTTAACGGCGTTTATCCCGAGGATGAAATCAATACGGTTCCGCTGTTCCTGTCACGGATAAGAGAAGGAGAAAAAAATATAAAACTCGGAGAGATTCTCATTCCTGAACTCCTGGCCAAGGGGATGAAGGTTAAAGTCGGCGACACCGTTGTGGTCATTGCAACGAACAGGGACGGCTCTGTGAACGGCAAACAATTTCAGGTTGGCGGAATCCTTGAAAGTGTTTCCGGGCCCGGGGGCAGAGATGGGTATCTCCACATAGACGATGCGGCTGAAATCCTGAGAATGGATACGCTGGAGATAAGTGAAATCGCAATACGGTTGAAAGATTTTGACGGACTCCACCGTGTGTTTGGCGGGCTCACGGATAAACTTGGCAACGAACTAAACAAGCAGGGCAAGCCGGTGTTTGAAGTACACACATGGGAAAAGCTTTCTCCGTTCTATAATATTGCCAGAATGATCGATGTTATGACTTTCTTTATCAAGCTGATGCTTATCGCCATCGTGCTTGTCAGCATCATGAATGTTATGGTGATGGCCGTTTATGAACGGATAAGAGAGATCGGTACGATTGCCGCCATTGGGACACTGCCCGGAAAAATAGTGGCCATGTTTCTGATAGAGGGTTTGTCCCTGGGACTGTTGGGTGCAGCCGTTGGGGATATTCTGGGGGTGGCGATTATCTATATACTCAACGCTGCCAAACTCACCTTTGATTTCGGCAGGCAAAAAGGGCTTGTACTTTCACCCAGTATAAGTTTACAGGATATTTTTATGATCTCAATAATAGTAATCATCATTTCAGTATTAGCCAGTCTTCAGCCAGCCTATAAAGCATCAAGGATGAATCCGATTGATGCGCTAAGACATGTTTAGGAGGTCATTCAAAATGAAAAAGACGCTTTTCTTAATGTGGATCCTTTTTTCTGTGGGATCAGTTGTCGCTTATGCTGCTGGGAAAGAGAGGGTTAAAATTGCCGTCGCATCGAATAGTAAAGAGGCCGCAGTTCCCGTAGGCGGCAAGGCAGACACATGCCCCTGCTATCTCCTATTCGATGGTATGGGTGAACTGATAGAGGCCGTTGACAACCCATACAAGGATGCAGAAAGCGGGGCAGGGTTGCAGATCGCGGATTTTCTTGCCGGCAAAGGCGTGACGGTAGTCATTGCTGAAACCTTTGGTAGAAAAATGATCGAGGCTATGAGAAGTGACGGCATGGATTATTTCCAACTCCAGGGCGCAGTTCTCGATGCTGTTAAGACGGTTTTGAGTCCCGGAAACCAGATCCTGATGAAGTTGGACAGGAATCTCAATCCGGAGTCCTATGAGTCATATCGAAAACTGATAAACATCGAGCCGAACGGCAAAAAAAAAGAGTTTGTACTTTTTACTGTCAAGAAGGGAGCTGATAAAGTTGCAGGACTGTTTCTTTCACCCGCAAGCGAAAAAGGCAGAAGCACCTTAAGACTTGACGAAAATATGTGGCTTTACATTCCTAATATCGGCAAACCCGTTCGCATAACAAGTCTTCAGTCAGTGGTAGGAGGGGTGTTTAATAACTCTGATATACTGCGCCTGGATTATGCATCGGAATATTTTGTTGAGAAAATGGAAGAACCAAATGATATAAAAGAGGTGAGCGATCAGTATATTTTGCACCTTAAGGCAAAAACAAAAACAGTCGCCTACGACAAGTTGAAAATGTGGGTCGATAAAGAGACCATTTTACCGACTAAGATTGAGTGTCTCACTGAAGCTTTGATGCTCATTAAAACAATTCATTACAAAAAAACCGAGGACTTTGGAGATACATTAGTAAGGCCATCGGTTATTGAGACGGACAGCCCTTTATATAAGGGTTATAAATCTGTGATGATATTTGCAAAGATAAAGAAAAGAGCTTTCGAGGACGAAGTCTTTACGCTTACATTTATGCCAAATCTGGAATCCTTGAGGCAATGAGATTACCGGCAACACTTGCGATTCTGTTGGCACTTTCTTATGGAATAGCTTTCGCTGAGGAAGAGTATTCCTTTGACTTCTCAGAAATAGAAGAAAGAGCACTGAATCTCGGGGGATATTTTGAATTTCGTCCCGTCCTTTTAGGGTTGGATAATAATGCTGCATTACATAAGCTCAAGTTGTATGACCGAGACAAAGAAAATACTCATGAAGAATATAATTTTACGGCGTTGCTTGATGGCAGCTACAGGAAAGGAATTACAGAATTTCATGCCATCGTTAATGTTGACCTTACAAAATCCTACCTCGGATGGGATGAGGAAACAACGCTTTATGAAGGGTATATGTCATTAAAGCCATCGTCATCATTTCATTTCAATATAGGTAAAACAACATTAAAATGGGGCAAAGGGTACGCATGGAACCCCGTCGCTTTTTTGGACAGACCGAAAGACCCCGAAGACCCCGAACTGGCCCGTGAAGGTCTTGTCGTCATCTCCGCAGATTATATTAAGAGTTTTGACGGCCCCTTGAAAACATTTTCTTTTACGCCGGTTTTGGTGCCCGTTTATGACGATATAAATGATGATTTTGGAAAGGTCAACAACTTGAATTTCGCAGGAAGAATGTATTTCCTGCTTTATGACACAGATATTGATTTCATTTTTCTTACAGGCCAAAGCAAGACAAATCGATACGGGATGGATTTTTCCAGGAATATCACCTCTAATTTCGAGATACACGGAGAACTTGCATTCGTCAATAATTACAAAAAAAGATTTATCGACAGTGATGGAACTGTCTTTAATGATGAATATGATGCGACAAGCTATCTGCTTGGCCTGCGATATCTGACTAAATCAGACACAACATACATCGTTGAGTATTTTCACGATGCGACAGGGTTTACAGAGAGCGAGGTGGAGGACTACTTTTCGTTCATAGACGCCGGTTACGATGAATATCTTGCTTCAGGCGATGATTCTCTTTTAAAAAAAGCATCCAATGCGACCGAAGGAAACTACAACAGAAAAAATTTCATGAAAGACTATCTCTATCTGCGCGCCAGTCAGAAAGAACCGTTTGATCTTCTATATTTCACGCCTTCACTAACGGGAATATTTAACATGAACGACAAAAGTTTTACCATTGCTCCGGAAGTGTTATATACCGGTATCAAAAATCTGGAACTTCGACTGAAAACCACTTTTCTTGTGGGAGATTCATACACCGAGTATGGAGAAAAACTAAATAACTCTAGAATAGAGTTTCGGGCAAGATATTATTTTTGAGTCCCGTAGGTTGGGATGTGCCCATACGGTTATTTTTTGAGCGTGTTCTTTCAAATATTTGTAAGGTCTTGGCTAACTACACCCCTGCAAAAAAACTATGCGACGGCCTTGTCAGCTGATGTTTCCGGCTTTTTCCAGTTGGACGGTAGCAGGTCGTCGATTTTACTGGCCGGACGGGTCGTGACTTTTTCGAGCACATCCCGGAAGTAGGCGAATGGGTCAATGCTGCTGATCACTTTTTAAAAGAGCGATTATTTATGCAACAGGTTCATCACAACTTTTTTCACATTTTGAAGGGATCAGTTTTCAGGGTGAAGGTCACTGAATATACGCATTAGCTATAACTGGCAGGCTTTGAGAGAAATTGTTCTTGCTTTGTGGTTTCTTTGAGGTTACAATCTCCGCAGATTTGTCATAGTTTTCAATGACCCAGCGATGGTGCATTAGTTGAGATTCTTCAAGATCTTTTGAGAATCTTTTTCTTTTTGATTGGCCATCTGAGTTACGGAAAGAGGTATAATAACATTTTGTACCCGGTTCAGTTTTATTGGAGAGTTTAGGTAGGCGTTTTTTTCTGTCTTTTTTTAATTTGTTCATAAATATAAGTATGCATGCATGATAGCCAGGAAACTGGCAACAAAAATATTAAAATGGGGCAAAAAAGGGCGATTTCTGGCAACATTACAAAAACAGCAACAAGATATAAGTGCTTATAAGTAAAGTATTTGCGGGCGTAGCTTAATGGTAAAGCCCCAGCCTTCCAAGCTGGTCATGTCGGTTCGATTCCGATCGCCCGCTTTTTGCCCCTCGGTGACAGCACCTGCCAATAGTTGTCTATCTGTCGTGTTTTCAAAGAGTTATGGCGTTTTGCGACATTCCGATCTTTTATTTTACACAAAGATGTCAGCAAATGCCGACGATTTCCACCGCAGGTACAAATTCACTGTGAGTTTTACTGCGAGCGCAGGTTTTTAAAGAAGGGGGATAGGGGAGGAGGAGCTAACCGCCCACCCCCCTTATAAAGAATTACCGCGTGCAATAAAAAAACGACGCACAAAAAACAAGGAAATACAAGATTGATGTGCCCGCCAAAAGTCTGAATCGCCGACAAAAAACGGTGATAATGGGCAGAAAACGCCACTGGTTTTGGCATTTTTTGACTTTTGACGCAGGCGTTAAGATTGTATTACGAATAATGATTATTATTTTGGGCGAGACGGGCACGTTCGGAGTGGTCTCTTTTATTGGATGGACAGATAGGCGCGGACGCAGTTGCCTTTTGACTTGCTGCTTTCAAACTCCATATACCCCTCATGTTGTTCGATGCAAAGTCTGGCCAGAGGAATATCAAATCCCGTACCGACCATGCACTGTGTGCGTTCGAGTGGCTCGCTCAGCGACTGTATTGTCTCATTTGTCAATGCCGGACCGTCATCGCAAACAGACACCTGCACTTGGCGATGGTCCTTGAGATGTTTTGTTGTGATAGAAATGGTTCCGCAATGTTCGGGCAGATTGTCCAAAGCGTGCGTAATCAGATTGGCGATCATTTCCTCAACGCGATCCGCATCCAGCGAAGTTGATGGGATCGCTTTATCTTTTTGGAGTTTGATTTTGACGGTATTGTTTTTCAGGGCATATTCACATGAACCAATGGCCTTGTCCACACACTGATTCAGGTCACATATTGTTTTCTGGAGGGCGTAGTGTTTGGTGTATTTGATCAGGTCGAGAATGAATTTCTTCATCCGAATAAAGTTTACTTCGAAGATATCCCAGCTTCGTTCGACGCGGTCGAATTGTTTCCGCTCAAGTCCCAACTCGATGATCTCAACGGAACCGGCTGTTATTTGGAGGATGTTTTTGACCAAGTGGGCCAGATTTCCCACGGATTGACCGGAAAGGCACATTCGCCGCAACGATTCCGGCAGTGACTCAATTGCGTGCTCAATCTCCTGTTGCTGTCGTGTTTTATGGGAACTGGGATCCATTATAGTGTAGTATCGGAGAGAAAAAGGGGGTTCTTAATGCCGAAAGCATAAAAAAAGCCAGATTCCATATAGAACCTGGCTTCGGAGGAGGGTGATGAAAAGCTTGTAAATATAATATCGGTTGCTCCACCCTATCTATCGATATTCGGTTACCAAATCTTTAAAAAATATGGAGAAATAACACAAAATCAGACGAGATTTATCGGAAAACCCCATAATTCGAGGTATATCGGGTGTTATTGGTCCAAAAAAAAATCACTTGCCAACAAAATACCCGTCCCGTTATACTACTGCTGAAACCGATTTTTAGGCGAGACAAATGAAAATTACAATTTCTGATTTAATCAAAGCGAAGCAGGACGGGCGGAAAATCGCAGCCGTCAGTTGTTACGATTATACGACGGCCCGTTTGGTTGCCCAGGCGGGGGTCGATATGATTCTCGTGGGCGATTCGGCGGTGCAGGTATTGCTCGGCCACGAAACAACGCTTCCGGCGACGATGGATTTCATGGTAACGATTACCGAGGCCGTCCGCCGGGCCGCTCCGGATGTGTGCCTTGTCGCGGATATGCCGTTCTTGTCCTATCAGACCAGCATAGCGGATGCGGTTCGCAACGCGGGCCGCTTCTTCCAGGAAACCGGTGCCCTGATTGTCAAGGTCGAAGCCACGGCGGCGCATCTGGATGTGATTAAAGCCATCAGCGACGCCGGCATGGCGGTTATGGCCCACATTGGAATTCGTCCTCAACGCATTGCGCAACTCGGCAAGCTCAAAGCTGAAGGCACAACCGCAGCCCTCGCATTCGAACTGGTGGAACTGTCCCAAAAGATGGTCTCCGCCGGAGCAAGCTCGCTGCTGTTGGAAGGAACCGCTCGCGAGGTGTCGCAGATCGTTACCGAAACGAGTCCTGTCCCGGTTATCAGTTGCGGCAGCGGACCGGACTGTGACGGGCAGATACTTATCATCTCCGACATACTGGGCCTGAGCAGCGGTAAAAAACCAAAATTCGCCAAAGCGTTTGCTCAGTTGGGTGATCCGATTGTGCAGGCGTTGCGGGACTATGCCGATCAAATCCGAAGCGGTCAATACCCATCCGATGAACAATGCTATCATATCAAACCCGGCCAGTTGGAAAAACTCCAACAGATGCTGACGGACTTATGCTAAGTATAGAGTAACTGTTCACGGCAAGAGGAACCACGAATGAACACGAATTAATTCTTAAAGAAGAGGTATTTGATGTTGTGGAATGTGCTATGGAAGTTCTGAACGAACTGGGGCACGGGTTACTGGAAAAGCCGTACGAAAATGCTTTGGTTGTTGAGTTCGGGCTGAAGAATATCCCGGTTCGGCAGCAAGCTCGACATAAACTGATATATAACGGTGTAGAAGTTGGTGAATATGTACCGGATTTGATTACTCATGAAAAACTGGTTGTGGATACAAAGGTAGTTGAGCGAATTACGAGTCATGAGTTAGGACAAATGATGAACTATTTGAAAATCACAGAATTGAAAGTAGGTCTTATTCTGAACTTTAAACGGTCAAAACTGGAATGGAAAAGAATTGTTTGCTAATGAGTTTCAGATTATGAATGAACACAAATATATAACACACCTAATATTAGTGTGTATTCGTGTTCATTCGTGGTTCTCTTTGGCGCAAACGGTTGCGATATAGGATTATTGATGCCTGAAGGATTCACAAAATCATCTCTTGAAACGGTTGTCAGGCCGGTATTTCTTGTGGACCGGTCGGTCTTTTTGTCATACTCCGCTTACATTCGAAGAATCTTTGTTGGACTTGCCGGAACTGCCCACGCATCCGCATTGGTTTGCCCGGCCTGCACGGATTCACAGGCGATTCTTTGTCCATCCGTGGAGCGGATCGAACATCCGGCGCTTCGGCTCCCGATCTTTTGGAGTCAGAACCGGAAAATTCTGCTTGACCGTCTGCTGCGTTTTAAGCCGACGATCCTGCATACATTTTCTCCGGGGCAGGTCCATCTGGCCCATTGGCTCAGCAAACAACTCCAACTGCCGTTCGTCGTTACCCATCATAAAAATCCTTCTCGTTGGTCATGTTTTGAAAATCCCATACAACATGCAGCTAAGGTCATCGCACCTTCGAAACCCATTGCGGATCGTCTGGCCGAAAAGTGCCCCGGCCTCCAAACGCGTATCGAACAAATTCACATCGGCAGTTTTGTCGAGGATCAATGCAGTTGTTTTTCCCGCGGCGGGAATGTTGCCAGCTTGATCGCTGTCCATCCGTTAAGTTCGTTGAAGATATTTGTCCCCTTTCTAAACGCCGTTCGGCACTTGGTGTTGGATGGGTTTGAAGTTATGGTGGCCCTGATGGGTACAGGCAAAGCCGAAAAGGCGATTCGCGCACACATCCGAAAGCTGGGGTTGACCTCGATTGTAACGGTGGTCCCACCGATCCGTCCGATGCAAAGTGTTCTCAGCGGGGCCGATGTCTACTTGCACCTGTCAGACAGCGGCGTATTTGATGCACAATTGCTGGAGGCGATGGCGGTGGGGTTGGCGGTGGTCGGCGCCTCCGAAACCACCAGCGGTCTGCTGCATGACGGCCAAACAGCCACTTTCTGGGACTGGCGCGATGAACTGAACATCTACGGCTGCCTGAAAAATATCCTGGGCCAGCGTGAAAAAAGCCGTCAACTTGCTCAAAACGCCCAGACCTATCTCCGCAACCATAACAGCGTCAGCTGTATGGTCGATAAACTAATGAACACCTACATCCAGGCCCAGCAATGCTACAAACAAAACCAAAAAACGGCTGAGCAGACTTCACCTGTCGAACAGGCGTCCTGAAAAGGAGTATATGAAGTGAATCTTAAAGCGACCGAAATCGAAATACCTAATAAGGAACCATTTAAGAACGATAAACTAAATCGCAAACAATGTGCAGATACTCTAACCTGTCTTATTCAGCATTTATCAGAAAAGATAGAACTTGCATCATTGTTAGTAAATAGAAATATTTAGTCGCCGGGTGCCCGGGGTGATTTGGACTGACGAATAAAGATAATGCTTTCTGAGGGTGGCACGGTCAAGCTGTGCTTGGCCGTGGAAAGCGCAATTGGCAGTTATTAATGAGAGGGAGCTATGGCATATGTACATGGCTATTCAGAGCGAGAAACACAGCGGTTGTATGAGCAGGCCGAGATATTGGAAGGGATTCTTCATGCGGGAACTGAATATCCCGTCGGGGCGAAAGTTCTTGAGGCCGGTTGTGGCGTGGGGGGGCAGACGCGGTTGCTGGTTAAGCACAGTCCTGATGCGGAGTTTACCTGTATTGACATCTCTGAAAAATCACTGGCTACGGCCAAAAAACTCAAAGGCACGGCCGGTTTTGAAAATGTGACCTTTCAGCAGGCCAATATCCACTCACTGGATTTTGCTGATGAAACATTTGACCATATCTTTATCTGCTTTGTTCTGGAACATCTGAATGATCCCATTGCGGCGTTGAAAGAACTACAGCGTGTACTCAAACCCGCCGGAACGATTACCTGCATCGAGGGTGATCACGGATCGTGCTTTTGGCATCCGGAAACGCCCGAATCAGTCGCTGCATGGAACGGCCTGATCACCGCCCAGCGCGCACAGGACAATGATCCAAATATTGGGCGGCGTCTCACACCACTCCTGACAGACGCCGGATTTGATGTGCAGTCTTGCAAACCCGCATGGCTCTATGCCGACCGGCTCAACCCCGACTTGCGAGAAGGGATGGTCAACCATATCATTGTGCCGATGGTCCAATCCGCCGAAAAACAGATCCTTGAAGAGAACCTTGTCCCCAAAGACATCTACAAAAAAGGCATTGTCGATCTGTCCCGCGTGGACCGGATCGCCGAAGGTACCTTTTTTTACACATGGTTCAAAGCGGTTGCGAAGAAGTGTTAAAGCCATGCCCATGCGATTTTTCCCGGTGCAATAAAAAAGCCCCTTGTTTCCAAGGGGCTTTTGGAGTTCAATCTCTGCTATGGTGTTAGCAGGGTTTTACCTGAGTCGCACAGGGGCCTTTTTTGCCCTCGCCAACTTCGTATTCAACTGACTGGCCTTCCTGCAATGAGGCGAAGCCCTGCGAGATGATCTCGGTATGATGGACGAACAGATCGTCACCGCCATCGTCGGGACAGATAAAACCAAAACCTTTGCTGTCATTGAACCATTTTACTTTACCTGTACTCATGTGAACTACTCCTTAGGTCCATTATTAAGAACCTTACTCAATTATCCCTTTACTACTATTTTGCCAACCGAAAGTCTAAAGAGATAAAAAACAACCTCTGTCGGCTACTACCGCACCACTATCGACATCGACAGCGGTTGCGATGTTACATGCTTATATTGCAATGCGGTATTAGTAACGGTTTCGGCTGCCACCGTCCCGGTTGCCGCCGCCTCTGTTTCCACCGCCGCCATAACCGCCACCACCGCCGGGTCGCCGTTCGCCACCGCCACGACCACCAAAACCACCTCTGCCGCCAGGCCGAGCGGGTTTTTCTTTGGCCTGATCGACTTTCAATTCACGACCCATCAACTCTTTACCGTTCATTTCCTTGATTGCGGTCTGGCCTTCACTGACTTCCGCCATCTCGACAAAACCAAATCCTTTGGACTCGCCGGTCCGTCTGTCTTTGAGAATATTGACCGAAGTTACCTGACCGAACTCGCCAAATGCCTGCTCTAAATCACTTTCCGCGACATCGTACGACAAATTTCCAACATAAATCTTCATTGTTTTCCTTTCTGGACACCTAAAGCAAATATTTGTTTTATTGGGCCGATTTGGCTGGCTCGCAGCGTTCTGCGTTCTCATATTCCTGCATGATCTTTTGTATCAGTGATTTTACCGAAACGATCTCGTTGCATCGCCAGGCATTACTCCCGGCAAAAGCAAACGCCTCGTCCAGTTTCCCCTCAGCGGCCTTGGCTAAAACTTCAGCGATACAGTAAGGAGCCACGGCGGGATTACAGGACTTTAGACATCTATATTTGCATTTAAATGGAATTGTTTGGCCTGCATTAATCTTTTTGACAAACGCATTATTGATCACCCGGCCCGGCATTCCCACTGGGCTTTTGATCAGCGTTGTATCTTCCGGTCCGGCGTCCAGATAGGCCTGTTTGAATTTCATATCGACATCACATTCTTCGGTACAGACAAACCGCGTAGCCATCTGCACACCCGATGCGCCCAATTTCAGATAGTGGGCCATTTCCTCACCCGTGAAAATGCCGCCTGCGACAATCACAGGGAACGGCGTTGGAAGTTGTTGCATCAATTGCAGGACATCCGCCAGTATTTCGTCCAGTGTGGGGTTGTTCTTCTCGAGTTGTTCGAGGGTGTACCCAAGATGGCCGCCGGCTTTGCCGCCCTCAATAACAACGGCATCGGGGCAGCGATTAAAATCTTTCATCCATTTGCGGCAAATGAGTTTCAGCGAGCGTGCCGATGAAACCATCGGAACCAATTTAATATCCGTTTCGGCGGTATAGGCCGGCAACTGCAACGGCAATCCCGCTCCTGATATGATTATGTCTACCTTTTCTTCGACACAAGTCTTCACCAACGATTCATAATTCGACAAGGCAACCATTACATTAGCGCCGATAATCCCATTGGTCATCTGACGTGTCTTTCGGATTTCATCCTGCAGCGCAACACGGTTTAATTCCACAAATTCCGAGCCGGGGGCATGTTCAAAGTTCCCCAGTCCCACAGTGGCGATCACGCCGGCACAGCCCTCGTTTGCTACAGCGGCCGCGAGATTGGCTTTAGAAACCCTCACGCCCATGCCGCCTTGGATGATCGGAGGATCAATCGTTAGATTGCCAATTTTAAGAACGGGTATTTTTCGAATAATACACCATCGATTTTAAAGACACTATAATGTTAGTTTAACAGATACAGACATAGAGAAATGACGACGGTCGACAAAAAAGGGTTTCTGTTTACCAGAACTTGCTAATATCGGCTTAACTTGTGAATAGAGCAGCATCATTTCAATATTCCGACATTATCCTTAATCTGCGGGCAATTGCAAGTTTATTTCTTTGCCTTTTTTTTGTAAAAAGGCATCAGTTTGATTTTTTAACAGCTTTTTTGTCGGCATCTTTGAGCAGTTTATATTCAATGCTGTCAACTAAGGCATGCCAGCTTGCTTCGACGATATTTTCGGAGACGCCGACGGTACCCCACAGGTTCTCGGCATCGCGGCTCTCAATGACAACGCGGACTTTCGCCGCGGTCCCCGCACGGGCATTGACGACGCGCACCTTGTAATCGATTAAACTCATATCTCTAAGATTCGGATAAGACGGTTCCAGTGCCTTTCGTAAAGCGCCGTCCAAGGCGTTGACCGGGCCGTCACCTTCACTGACGACATGCTCGGTTTTTCCATCCACCTGGAGTTTAACCGTTGCTTCGGTAACGATTTGTCCTTCCGATGTTCGTTCCACATTCGTGTGATACCTGATCAGGTCGAAGCTTTTCTGATAAGTTCCCATCTCTTTTTTGATCAGCAGGTCGAAGCTGGCCTCGGCGGTCTCGAACTGATAGCCCTCGCTCTCCAGTTCCTGAACCCGCTTGAGTATCCTGCGGGCAAGCTCTTTGTCCGTTGTCAATTTGCGTTTTTCGAGTTTACCCAGCACATTCGAGGCGCCGGATAATTCGGAAATCAGGAATCGTCGTTCATTGCCGACTAATTGCGGATTGATATGTTCGTAAGTCTCTTCGTTTTTACGAATGGCGTCAATGTGTAAACCGGCCTTGTGGGCGAATGCACTTTCGCCGACATAGGGCATATGCGTCGCCGGTGTCAGATTGGCGATCTCAAAGACGAACCGCGACACTTCCGTCAGGGATTCCAGTTTGTCCTGTCCGATGGTTTCGTGCCCCATCTTCAATGAGAGATTGGGGACGATCGTACACAAGTTGGTGTTGCCCGTTCGTTCGCCCAGTCCATTGATGGTTCCCTGAACATGCCTTGCCCCGGCCCGGACGGAGGCCAGAGAACTGGCGACCGCACAGTCGGTGTCATTGTGGCAGTGTATGCCGATTTCTACTGTGCCGAATGCCTTGCAAACCGCTTCGGTGATTTCATAGACTTCGTGCGGCAGACAGCCGCCATTGGTTTCACACAGAGCCAGCACATCCGCTCCCGAATCCACGGCGGCCTGCAAAACCTTCATCGCATAGTCAGGGTTGTTTTTATAGCCGTCAAAAAAATGTTCCGCATCAAAGATGACCTCACGACCCTGTTTCTTGACATAGGCGACGGATTCGGCACACATAGCCAGATTCTCTTCGAGAGAGCATCTCAGCACATCCGTAACATGCATATCCCATGTTTTTCCGACCATCGTTACCGCGGGTGTGTCGCTGGCTAATAATGCGGCGATACAAGTGTCTTCTTCGATCGTTATGTTGGCCCGTCGCGTACTGCCGAATGCTACGATTTTTGCGTTTGCAAACGGGACTTCTTTGACCCGTTCAAAGAATTCCTGTTCTTTTGGATTGCTCTGCGGATAGCCGCCCTCGATGTAGTGAACTCCGAACTCATCTAACTTGCGGGCGATCAGCAGTTTGTCCTCGACGGAGAAACTGACCCCCTCGGCCTGCATCCCGTCCCGCAGCGTCGTATCGTATATTTTGACTGTTTTCATCGTAAATCTCTCAGATCCAAATCATTTTCAAGCATTATAGTCAGTTTGAATCAGAATGTAAAGAGTCGTTTTCAGGGTAACTTACGGGGCAATCAGGCCCAGAACAGAGTTTGTGACAGGTGTTGATTTGTGTTATAATCACCTCCGGCGTGGTCGATGGGATCGAAGGTTGTTGAAGCAATCTGTGAGATGCAAAGGGATGAATCGATGAAAATTGTTGTACTGGACGGGCATACCACTAACCCGGGGGACAATCCGTGGGATGTGCTCAAGATGTTTGGGGATCTGACGATTTATGATCGCACACCCAATGAAAAGATTCTGGAGCGGTCGATCGGGGCGGATATTCTGGTGACCAATAAGACCCCACTGATGGCAAAGACAATTGAGCAACTCCCTGATTTGAAATTCATCTCTGTGCTGGCCACCGGCTACAATGTAGTTAACTTGCAAGTGACCGCTGCACGCGGCATTCCGATTTCCAATGTGCCTGCTTACAGTACTGCCTCGGTGGCGCAGTATACTTTTGCGCTGCTGTTGGAATTGTGCCATCATGTCGGGCTGCACAGCGGACAGGTTTTCCAGGGCCGATGGATGAAAAGTCCTGATTTTTGTTTTTGGGACAGGTCTCAGGTCGAGCTGGCGGGCAAAACCATCGGACTTGTCGGATATGGTCAGATTGGCTCACGCGTTGGAAAGATCGCCCATGCGATGGGAATGGATGTGATCGCGATGACCCGAACGCCAAAGGCGGCGCCGGAGTACACCCCGTTTGAGTGGGTGTCACTGGAGGGGTTATTTAGTCGGGCCGATGTGGTGTCGTTGCATTGTCCGCTGACGGATGATAATGCCGGGTTTATTGATAAGCACCTGCTGGGATTGATGAAGCCGAGTGCATTTTTGATCAACACGGCTCGCGGTGCGATTGTCAATGAACCCGATCTGACAGAGGCGCTGAATCAGGACAGTAGCGCCGGAGCGGCCCTCGATGTCATCTCAGAAGAACCGATTAAGGCGGAAAATCCCCTTTTAAATGCCAAAAATTGTCTCATTACCCCCCATATTGCCTGGGCTACCCTGGCCGCAAGAAAACGCCTGATGCAAATCACCGCTGAGAACATCCGGGCCTTTATCAACGGCAAGCCGATTAATGTGGTGAATTAGCGTTTTCTGATTAGGATGGAATTTATATATTTTCATGTTATAACATACTTCTGAGTGGGTCGGACGGTCGCCGGATTGCAAGACATCCGGAGGAAAGTCCGAGCAGGGCAGGGTAACGGTGGCGGCTAACGGCCGCCCGGGGTGACCCGCGGGAAAGTGCCGCAGAAAATATACCGCCGATGGCCCTTCGGGGCACAGGTAAGGTTGAAATGGTGCGGTAAGAGCGCACCGCGTCGCTGGTGACAGCGGCGGCACGGTAAACCCCACCGCCTGCAAGACCAAGTATGCTGTGTGTTCGGCCCGAACATGATCACAGCGGGTAGGTTGCGTGCCGAATGGGAGACCGTTTGGCAGAGCCGGCTGGCAACGGTCGGTCCAGTTTAATGACCGTCACCTCGTTTACGGGGTACAGAACTCGGCTTACAGACCCACTCATTTAATTGATTATGATTCATTGTTTGTTTCGGCTTCAGGTTAGGAAATATAAGTATTTAGTCTAGATTGTATGAAGGCAAAGTATGTTATAGTTGATAAAGGATTCAATCATGGATAAGGCGAGACTCCGCAAGATTGTACTGTATCCAGTAGTTATGTCTGTTGTCGTTGCCTTTCTGCATTATTCCTTGGCCCAAGCAGCTCCCGTCGGAGACAGCAATCCATCAGTTGACAGTTGTTTCAACCAAGACGGCTTTCTTCGTATTGATGGAACTGCCCGACTGATAATCGGCTTGTACGAGTTGCCAGAAGACGATGAGAAACTCCGGGAAGCAGCCGAAAGTGGTTTCAATCTGGTTCGGGCGCCGCAGGACATCAAAACGCTTGACCGGATAAGCAAACACGGTCTCTATGCGTGGATTTGCCTGGGTTCTGCCGCACAGTTGACAGAAGCCGATCACAACGGCGAACAGAAACTGACAGAAATCATAAACAAGTTCAAAGATCACCCTTCGCTGTTGGTTTGGGAATTGCCGGACGAGTCGCTTTGGAATATCTGGTGGTCTCGGTTCAACTGGGTGCATGGTGGGCAACAGAGAGAACTACGCAAGCATATCGAAGAGGTCAGGAACACGACAACAAGCGTAGATCCTGCCCAATGCCTATTGTTGTTAGAAAAGGCATTTGACTACAACGAGAGGGGATTATGGAGCCAAGCAGAGGAAATTTATGGTCTATTGTGGAGCCGATTGGAGGCAAAAAATCCACACCCGGATTGGAAGATGTCTCAATGCCCGGACCAGGCAAATGAGTTGGCCGATGCGGTTGCTCGAGGTTGTCGAGTCGTGAAGCGTCTTGATCCAAAACGCGCTATCTGGCAAAATCATGCCCCACGAAACTCCGTTCGTAGCTTAGCAAAACACAACCAGACTGTTGATGTCGTTGGGTGTGATATTTATCCGGTGCCCTTCAATCCTACATCTGGTCACAGCGATCTCAAAGACACAAACCTCAGTTCAGTGGGAGCTTATACAGACCGGATGCGTGAGACAGCGCAAGGCAGGGCAATTTGGATGGTCCTGCAGGGTTTTGGGTGGTATGACCTAAGAGAAGAAGGGGAAGAAGACATGGATCTCCTAAAAGGCCGCCGCCCAAGTTTCTCCGAGACTCGCTTTATGGCCTACGATGTTATTGTCCACGGAGCCAATGCGTTTTTGTACTGGGGAACTCATCGCATTGAAAAGGACAGTATCTTGTGGCGAGACTTGATGAGAATTGGCAAAGAACTCCACGCCCTCGAGCCAGGAATTGTTGGTGAGCGTCCCAAGAACACGCCAATTTCTGTAGCGGACGAGACATATGGTTCCATCGACGGACAGGGGCCGCGTCTGATGCTTCGCAAAGCGGGGCAGGACTGGCTCATGATTGCTGTGAACGAGCACAGCCAGGGCATCTCCTTCACGGTGAGCAAGTTGCCGGAAGAATTGGAAGGCAAGACCCTGTGCCGTCTGTATTCTGACGAGACACGCCAAGTTGAGAACAGAGCATTTCACGATGGCATTCGTGGTTTTGGGGTCCATGTTTATAGCACCAGCCGTCGTTTTGAAGCCAAATAGTCCCAGCGACAGATTGCGGCAGACAGCTTCGTATAGTGCTTGATCCAACACTCCACCCCGAACCGCGACTGCCGGGAGGCGGCTTGCAGAGAAACCGTCTGTTGCGGTAGCAACTAAAAGTCGGGGCGTGTGCATTGCAGGGGTGATTCCAGTGTTTGCATCGTTTTTGATAAACTTCTTCGGTGGTCGATTCTGTCTTCATTACAGGAAGGGTCTTCTCCGTTTCGTCCACGGCCAAGCATAGCTTGACCGTGCCGCCCTTGAACTTTGATTGTTGACTAATATCCGATCAATTTCGGCGGCTAGAATGAAGTCATTTTCGTGCAGCCCGCCGATTTTATGTGTCCAGAGTTCTATTTTGACCTTGCCCCAGGAAAGCGTGATATCGGGATGGTGCTGTTGCTGTTCGGCCAGTTGCCCGACCCGATTGGTGAAATCCAGCGCCTCTCTGAAGTTTTTGAACTTAAATGTTTTCTCCAGTTTGCGACTCTCGATAATATCCCATCCATCAGCAAGCTGCTGCAAATACGGCGTTAATTCCTGTGTTCCCAATGGCTCGACCCCACCGCAACAGGGCGTACACTGCTTCTCGCTCAGTTTTCTGCGTTTGCTTCGTTTTCCATCATTATGCCCCTGCTTTCGATCTTTTTTACATAACAATGCGCTATTTCTACGCTTGAAAGAATGGGGTAGTTTGAAATTTTCTATTATTTTGTGCTTTCGTGATGGCTGTTTTGTGTCCCTCTTTTTTCTTGCATCCTGATAATCGGGGCGTATCATATACCCTGTAATGTAAAGGAAGATGATTCATTAAGGAGAGTATACGATGGAAGTAAGTCAAGCAAGACCTCAGAATATGATTGATACGACCGACGCATTGGAGGCCGTTAGCGCCTGCCAGTTGATGAAAAACTTTCTGTTTACGCTGATCCTGATCGGATTGGCATTGTGCCAGACCGTTTTCTGGATGAACCATTTCGGTCTGGTCAATAAAGACGGGTGTTCATCGTGTAAAAACGCCGCTCAAATACCCTGCTCGGGATGCCCCGATCAGGAACAATGTTCCGGCGAGCCCAAACCGCAGGCAAATGCACAGAATAACGGGCAGGGGGGGGCAATCATTTTTCTGGCCGCAACAACCGAGCCGGTCCAGCAGACCGAACAGGTTGCCACGGAAGCGGGAGAGGTCAAGGCCATTGAACAGGCGATTGATGAAATTGTCGATTCCGCCAATCAGACCCACCTTGAAGAAGATATCCTGCTTGAGAAAAAAATGATGCCTGCGGAGATTCCCACAGAACACCCCACCCCCGAAATGCTCCAGCCCCAAGCCCCGCAAGTTGCTCCGGAGCAGGACGCCGCCCAAGAGCCGGCTTTTCCACAGGTTGCACTGTCGCTGTTTCGCATTTCTGCTCCGTTTGCTGCTGGCATGGTCGCCGTATGCAATTTCATCATTATTGTTTCGGTGATCCTTTACTGCCTGTCGCTTTTGATGTGCCTGAAGATATCGCTGGCCGGTCGCCTTGGTGGGATCAACCACATCACGCGGGCATTCTTTATCTCGCTGTTTCTGCTGGTGATCATAACACCGTGGCAGGTTGTTTTGCCAAAGGTCCTGATCGGTACGATATGGCTGCCCGGTGAGTTGTTGTGCGGCGGTTGGGACAAAGCCGACAGCTCGATTTTCTGGAAAGTGATGTTCTACCTTCGCTTTTGTGGCCTGCCGTTTGTAGCGGTCTGGTTTCTGCTGTGGACACAAATCCGCTCGGGCAAATGGACTCGCGCTACCCTCCGCCGCCTCGGTGTTTTGCGGTAGGAAAAAACGAAACTTCAATTACAATTATTGGAATATTTTCTATTTGATGGCGTCTGTATTCATGGGAAGCTCGTGGTGTAAGAGTTCAAGCTTTAGCTTGTTGTTTTCAGGCCCCGAAGGGGTCATTATACAATAGCCGGGGGTGAAACCCCCGGAAAAAAGGGCTTCCAAATCCCCAAAGCCCTGAAAGGGCGAAAGTGAATGCCTGAAGAAAGTGATATAAACTCGGATGCTATGGGAAGTCAGCAACTGGCTGACGACGCTGTACCGGTTTGTCCTAATTGTCTCTCAGAGTGCGATCCGCTGGATAACTATTGTCTCAATTGTGATTCCAACGAAGCGATTAATCCACTGGCTTCTTATATCCCATTTGTCAAGATTCGCTTTGAAACGGGTATGTTTGGGAAATTATGGCGAAAATGCTGGCATTCTCAAACACCTTTGTTCACTCGCGGCTTTTGTATTTGCATTGCATTTTTATTTTATTCCCCATTTTTTTTGATAGGCCTCCCATTTCTTTTTGTTAAGAAAATTAAAGATGACAATACGAAACGCCTTTACAGCAGATTCTGTTATATTTTTGCGATAACCCTGATATTAGCTTTTTTTGCGTTCAGATTTATATTAGCATTTCGAATGATATAAATGTGGCAGAGAGATTGGCGAAAGAAAAGATCACATTTATTGGCGTGGGCGTTTTCTTTATCCAATCTTTAAGGCATAGAGCCGGAGGTTTGTTATACAATAGCCGGGGGCGAAACCCCCGGTTGAGAATACCCGACTATTCCAAGCCCCAACGGGGCGAGATATATTGCTCCACTCTTTCTCTGAATATGTCGCCCTGTTAGGGCTAATCAGCACTCAACACCCGATACCGGTGGTTGTC
Organism: Planctomycetota bacterium; assembly: GCA_021157685.1. GTDB lineage: Bacteria > Planctomycetota > Phycisphaerae > Sedimentisphaerales > Anaerohalosphaeraceae > 4572-13. Next base: position 20,776 of record JAGGWF010000149.1, read on the forward strand.
ACCACCGGCTATTATATTAAAGCCCTATCGGGCTAAAAAGCGTGAACAGCGACGAATTTTCAAAAAACTTCCATGTATTTCCGTGATTTCCATGGTTAAGAAAAGCCGGGTGGTTTTTTGACATAAAAAATAAGCCGTACAGAGACATCAGACAAGCACGGCTCTGTACGGCCACCCTATATAGTCCGGTATGCGTTTTAGCTGCCGGGTAATTACAATTCGCATCGAGTCCCTGTTAGAGGATTTCGTCA